>NZ_JRPT01000021.1:0-66359 GCF_000762865.1 Prevotella sp. S7 MS 2
CATGCTATAAGATTTATCGCTGGATGATGCGAGAAGACGGTTGTAGGAGTTGTCCTTATCTGCAGTTGATAGAGTATACCGGTCTCTTGATACTGCTTGCTTTGGTGGTATCAGCGTTTGTGACACCCTATTTGGGGTGCTTGTTTGCGGCATTGTAGGTATCAAAAAAAGACATGTTATGAATGGACTCATAACATGTCTTTTTGCTTTTATCTATCTTTATCGTTTCATCTTGGCCTGTCGGGCAAACTCGAATAGTTCGATAGGCAGGTGACAATAGCCTTGCGGATTTTTGTCTAGGTAATCTTGATGGTATTCCTCTGCCTTATAAAACATCTGTAGTGGCTCCACTTCTACGGCAAGCGGTTCGTCGTATTTGGCTTGGATGTCGTCGTAGACCTTACGTATCACCGGTAGTTCTTCGGCCTTGGTGTAGTAGATTCCGGTACGATAACGTGTGCCGACGTCGTGTCCTTGTTGGTTTACGCTGACCGGATCGATGGCCGCAAAGAACATCAGCGTGAGGAATTCGAGACTTACTACTTCAGGATTATAGACGATGTGCACGGCTTCGGCGTAGCCTGTTGAGTCGGTATATACCTCTTTGTACGATGGGTTGACGATGGTCTTGTCGCCATTGGCAAATCCAACTTCGGTGTCGATGACACCTTCTATCTGTTTAAAGAAGTGTTCGGCTCCCCAAAAACAACCGCCTGCTACATATAAATCTTGTGTCATATACGGAATATAATCATTATTTATTGATGTGTTTCAAGCGGTTGACAGTCTTCAAAGCCTCATTTCTTACTTCGGGTTTGAGACTGTTGTCGCGGCTCATCTCGTCGGCACATTTGTCTATGGCAGGCACTTGATAAGACAGCGTGTGCCATCCCAGCATTTCGAGCAAAGCCACTTGAGCATCGGGTTGAGCCTGTGTGCGGAGGTAGTTGAGTATCTCCGGGATACGATGGTGAGGACAGTAGTTACGCAATCCGCGTATGGCGCTGAGACGTTTTTTGGCGGTTGTGTTAGGTGAAACAGCCATGTCTACATACTCGCTCCACTTCTCTGTGGCTGCTACAATGAGGTTCTCATATCGCTTACCAGTCTTCTCTTTGTCGATTAAGCGAAGAGATGGGGCGTTGAACTGGCGTTGGAATTCGGCCAACAGTTTGTCTTTGGGGAAGAGGGTGAGAGCATTCATCGCGTTGAAACGGCAACGCTCGGATAGGCTGTTGGTCATATTTGCCGCGATAATAGTGGGGATTAAAGCATCGTTTCCGCTCTCTCCAATCAGGTGAAGTGCCGTGCGTTGTACCAATTCATAGCTATCGTTGGCAGCCAATTTCAATGCTTCGATGAAGTTGGCATCGTCGTGTTCGGCCAGAGAATAGAGTGCTTGGAGGCGTACGAGAGCCTCGTCCGAGTTACGGAAGATGGCTAATAGCTCGGCAGAAGTCATCTTATTATCTCTGTTTAAGCGGTCTATGGCTATACATTTCACATCGGCATGGGCATCGGTCTTGAGCAGTTTGCGCCACGCAGCATCGTTATTACCAGCTAATAGAGCTGAGATGTCGGCCGATTTTTGCGATGGTATGAACGTAAAAGTCGGATCGCCGATGACGTGCGACTCCATATAATAAGAGAAACGAGCCAATTCGCCTACGCTGGCACCAAGCCCTAATAAGCCCATATAGCGGTCGCTCCATTTGTTTTGCAGCACGTTGACGGTGTTGGCAATGACAGCTACGGTACGTCCGGGGCTGAAAATATACTCGTCGGCAATGCAATCTTCGCGATGGAACGAGCCGTTGAAGCAGGCATCAATCATGATAACGCGACAATTCGGAGTGTAGTTGTATTTGGCAAAGTCGGTAGTATGCAGGTCGAGCAAGTCGTTGTCGAGTGAATCTTTGGCCACAATCTTCGGGTCGAAAGTATTCTCTAACCACGTATGAGGAATATCCAGACGCTTCTCGAAAGCTGCCATCACGCTGTCGGCATTCTGTCCTCTGTCCTTGGCATCGCGTGTCTTGCTGCGGAAGAATTGCTGAATGAAGGTCTTAGCCTCGTTCACATTGTTCGGTGAAGGGATTCCGTTGAGGTACTCAGTGTTCCATGCGCCGTGGTGATGGAGTATCGCGAAGTCGAGATCTTGGCGCATAAGTTCGTTCATCAGTTTGAATTTGACGTTGCGGTATTGCAAATGACTGAGGTAACTGATGCCATTTTGTTGGCGTTTCAACCATGGGAAGTGTTCGTAAAGTCCTTCTTTCTCGTCGACACGGGCAACAAATGACTGCGAGATATAGCCATGTCCTTCAAAATAGAACATCTTGTTGAGGCTGCCGGCAGCACGCTTTTCGCGCACAACCTTGGTCAGATAGTTGCGCAACTTGACGTATCTAGACGTCCCACCAACGTCTGTTGGGCGGATACGGCCACTATATAGCGTCGGATTTAGTATTTGTGGCGACTCCGCAGTGAGCGAATAATAGTAGTATGGAGCATCGTTGTCGTGTCCAAGTGGCTTGAATTTCAGGTTGAAATCATCGTAATAGCGGTCTGAAGGGATAGACGATTGCTTGCGATTGGCCTTTTGGTTCATCTTAAAAGCACTCGTGAAATGCTGTGCATCGCGTATCATTGCTATCGGAATATCGCCTATAAAGACAGCTCCTTCGATAGGATTTTGGCGCAAAGCATGTAGACGTTGCAGTTCTGTACGAATGGAATCGGGCACTCCCCAACGATCGATGACGGTGTAGACGTGCAGGTGTTGCATGTCTTCGATGGCCTTGGCATAGGCTTGAATTTCGTTTTTCGCCTCGTTATAGCTCTTTTTATCTACGACGATAGCGAAGCCGCGACCTGCCAATGCCTGCATGGTTGACAGCAGGCAGAGGCTTATCATTACTAAAATTTTCTTCATAACTCTTGTATAATATGATTGTTTAATAACTAGAATTTGAGACTTACGCCGGCGTTGATGGCTGTCCTAGACCTCGAATCAAACATCTTTGAGTAGACGGATTCTTCGTTGTAGAATTTGCAAGCAACGTTGGCAAAGAGCCCAAACCATGTATTTGTCCCATAAAGTTTTACCGGGAAATCGGCTGATAAGTGTGCTTTGAAACCTGAACTCTTGGCTGATAAGTATTCGAAATAGGGGGCAGCGTATGATTCACGAGTCGATGCTTGAATGAAATCGGCCTGCTTATCACCAATGCCGAAGCTGGTATAGCCATCTAATATGCCCTGCATGCGACAGCTGCCTAGCATCCAATACTTGCCAATTTCAAGGTCGATGGTGCCTGTAGTGTACTTCTGTTCGGCCATCTTGGCTTGATATTGTTTGATACGCATGCCGTTGATGCCGGTCGAAACTTTCACGGTAAAGTCGGGAAGTCCATTCTTGAGCATGTCGAATCGGTAGCTCGCACCGCCTTCATAGTACGAAGCGTCGTGCACTTTCGACTCGTTTAATATCTCGTAATAGCTGATGTTACCATGTTCGGTATCGGTCTTTTTGCGTTGGTCGTACCAATATCCCTTGCCTTTATAGTAGCTGAAGTTAGCCGTAATATTATGTACGAAGCGGTCGGATGATGCCAAACGCAATCTATCGGCAATGCTTATACCGCGCTTATCGTAGTCTCCAGCCTTGAAAGTGTAGGCTGCTCCGCCGTCTTCCGCATTTTCATTAATGGACGATAGTTCCACTTCAAAGATATTGGAGAGGCTCGATGATGCCGGTGCATACACCCATTGAAGAGCTCCTTTCAACGTATTACCGCTGTAGTCGCGCGGATATCCGGCCAAATCGCTGTTGGTTCGCGTGATATAATCGCCTGAACCTTTCATCAAGAAGTACATGTAATTGGTGTAACTATTGATGACTGTGTGGGTCAGTTCGGAATTAAAGAGAGCCAATGTGGCCGAGAAGCCAAGTCGATGTGCGCTTCCCAATCTAAGCTCTACGCCCGGATTGATAACAAATCGAGACGAGTTGACCTTCGGACGAGGGTCGGTTTGGTCGGCACTGCTGCCTACTTTGTAGGCCAACTTAATGGCTCCAACGAAGAGAGGATTCCATTCATAGGCTGCTCCTACAGACATATTGAACAGTTCGGTGGTTACATCACTGGCGATAGAGTCGCCAATTACGAATGGATTGGAGCGAGTCAAGAAGAGCGTAGAGTTCCATTTACGGTTGTAGTCTTTGCAGTTTACATAGCCAATTTGGCCTTCCAGACTGAGTTTCTTGAATCGTTGTAGACCGTAGAGCGATGCATTCAAGCTGTTATTTTTGCTTCCGGCATCGACTTGGTGGAATGCTCCGCGCTCGAAATGTCTGAATACCGAAGCGTCGGTTACGGTGCCTACGCGGTTGTAAGCTAACCCTACAGGTGTAGACATGCCTTGATATAGGTTGTCGATATAATTGTATTCCTTGTAGAAGAAATGCTCGTTGGTTTTGTCCATCTTGCTCTGTGCAAGGACGGTACCGGTGCTGATGGCAGCCAAAATCAGCAGCGCCACTCGCTTACCTATTATATAATGGTGTGTCATTCTTAACATCTTAGCGTTCTGTTTATTCATTATTGATCTACTGAAGTGGGAGTCTGACCCGGCGTAAGTTCCTGATTGTTCAAGAAATCATTGGCCGAATTGTTGGTATCTTGGTAGTAAGCACGCCCGTCGACAATCTTCGTTACCTTGCGACGGATACACTTTCCGGCATTCGCAGTGCTTGCCAAGATACCTTGTGCATCGTCTTTTGGCAAGAAAGTACCATAATTATTGGTTCTCTTATTATTCCATATGTCTACGGCATCCAGCACATATTTGCTTGGAATCATGAGATATTGAGTCTTTGAAAGAGTTCCCGGCATAGTCATGATGTTCTTGGGATCGGCTGCAAACTGCTCCGGAGTCATGCCGTTGGGACACTTAGCTATGAGGTAGGAACGCCCATTGACTCCTATACCAAAGGCTCTAATTCTAGTGTTGTTTGTAAATATTACCTTCACATTAGGAGTTGGATAATCTACCTCTCCTTTGACATTCTTGATATAAATTTCCCAATCTGCTTTCGAAAGATCAGGGCAGTGGTTGCCTTTCTTGGCTTCCGTAGAATGATTGATAGGGTCGTTGGCCAGCACAATGCTTTGTCCCGGTTGCAATGGATGTTCTTTTCCAGAGCCGGGAAAGGCTATTACCAGTCCTTGTCCGCATGCGTAGAGGTCGGGATAACCATTGGCTTGCCATGCATTCTCTTTTGTTTGTCCACCGGCAGGAGCAGATAATATCAGGCCATCTAGATATTGTACCTCGTCAGAGTTGTTTACTATCTCAAAGTATTGGTCTAAGATATAACCCTGCTGTCCGCCTGTTGTGTAGATAGACTTGAAGATAATGGGTGACTTTATAATCTTTGATAGGTTGATAGTTGATGTAGTATTGGCGAAGAGGATAGTCTCTGTATTACCTGAAACATAGGCAGCGGCCTCATCTGTCACTTTTCCCGACAGTACTAAAGTGTACTGTCCTTGCAACAAATTGATAGTAGTATCGCCCGAAAGAGTAAACTCTTGTGATGTTCCATTGTCGTTGGTGGCCACCAACTTCAACTTTGATAGTTTGCTGCCGACTAAGGCTTCCTCCGGATTCAAGGCTATCTTCAGGTTGTAATATTGCGGTATGCTTGCTTCGTCTCCGCATGATACCATGAATATTGCGGCTGTGAAGAGCAGTAGATTGATTATCTTTTTCATCTTATATCTTTTGTTTCGTTTAGAATTTGAATTTCACTTCGGCTCCGAAATAGTTGTCGGGATAGATTTGCGACTTCGCCAACGTATTTCGATTCACGTGCCATCTTGATGTATTCAAGAAGTTATTAGCGGTGAACGATAGCTCGCATATCTTTCCAAGTTCCTTGGTGAAGCGGAAGTTGAGCATGACCCAAGGGTTCACATGGTCGCTGTTGAAAGCGTAAAGTTTGTATTGGTCAACCATCAGACTGTACTTATTGTCCTTAGCATAGTCCGGTTTCCACTCCGTATAGCTACCGTTGTTGCTATAGAAGCCTAACGGTTGCACTTCGTAAGTCTTACCGTCGGCCGACAATGTGTACTTGCTACTGCCGTCGGGGGTCTCGTATACGGCACGTGTATTCTCATACCAAACCACCTGTACCGTCGTGGTAAATATCATCTTTACGGCAGGTATGTGGGTGATGAAGCGGAAATTAGTGTTCACACGGTCGCTGATGGTACCGTATCCGGCTGGCATCATGGGCACATAATCGTATGTAGAACTGATGTAGTTCAGGTAGTTTTTCTCGTTGATACGCTTGATGTGGAACCATGCACCATCGATATTGAGTGATGTACGCAATGGTTTGAACACGCCAAGATCCAAAGAATACTCGATACCGTGCTTGTTACTGCGCGATGTATTGTCGGGCATCGACCACAGTGCATTCTGTGTGGCGATGGTAGAGGTAGCAGTCTGCTTCTTGCCATTGAGCGTATAAGACAGTTGTGAACCGTCGAAAGCCAAATCGGCTGCACCATGTGGTACGTTGAAACGAGGATACTGCATACCAAGGAATACTGATGAGAAACCATATTCGTGGCGGTTGCTCTCGTTGAAATAATTTACATAGCCTTTCACACGACCGATCTTGAAGTTCACGCCTACCTCCCATTTGCGGTTGTTGGTGGGCTTGATGTTTGGGTTTTGTGTGTTGGTGATGGCTTGAGTCTGGATGAGTGCCAGTGAAGATTGTTCTCCGATGTAACTCAAACTCACGTTGTCGAAGTAGGCATTATCGGGATAGAGGTAGAGCAGGGTAGGCATCTTGTTGGAGATACCGAAGCCACCGCTGATGCTCAATTGGTCGAAGAGACTGTTGTTGTGCTTGTCTAATAGGTTGTATTCTGCATTGATACGTGGCTCGGCAACGAATATATTGCTACGTCCACTCTTGCTTTTGTTCAAGAACATATTGCTCACACGGACACCCGCAACGAGGTTTAACCATGTCTTACCGATGCTTACTCGTGTGTTGTCTTCGATGAAAGCGGAGAGATTATTGAGTGCCGGGATAGAGCTAAATGAGCGTGGACGCAAGGTTTGAGAGCTACTCGATTTCGGCGGATTGTTCATGTTGAACGTTAAACCTTTGCCTGCATTGTCGTCGAAACGATAGTCTACACCAGCTTTGATATTGGTGTAGTCTAGATCGTTCAGCTGGATATACTTGTTGGCCTTGACTTGAGCGAAGATGTTAATGGGCACCCCTTCTATCTTATAATCGCTGAAATAAGCCTTGGTGAGGAATTGAGCCTGAGCTATTCCGGTCTTCATGTTGTCGGTAACGACGCCGTCTGGGGTTGCAATCCAGTTGTGATGCGTATCCACAGTGCGTGAAATCTGAGCCGAGAAGTCGTAGTTGATGGCCGTAAGCCAATTGTTCATGCGTATGTTTCCGTTTATCGAGAGGCGTCCACCGGTGTTCTTGTTCTTGTAGTTCAGCTCCAATTCCGACATCTGTGGGTCGGTCTTGCGATTGTTCACGTTCGAGTAAAGCGAGCTGCGGAGATTGAATGTGATCGGATGGGCTCCTTTTGCGTTGAATACATTCGAATATCCCAGCGATAGGGTGAGTCGGTCGTAGCCCATATAGTGGCGACGTGTGTCGGAATAAGATTGTGACCAATCGAGTCCAAGGTTCAATGCGCCACCATGACTGAAGTTGAATCCCTTGCCCACGTAAGCCAACTTAGAATAGGGATCGGCTTTGAATTTTACTTCGAGCGGAGTGTGTCCGGCTTTGGTCTTGACAATAACGACACCCGAAGTCAAGTTGCCATATTCCACAGAGGGGATGCCTCGAATCACTTCTACCGATGCGATATTGTCTACACCGATGGTTCTTAGGTCGCTACCTTTGCCGGCTGTGGTCTGATTGCGCATGTCGTCGGCGTTCGACGACGAACTATTTCCGTTTCTTGTGGGCGACAATGCCTGCAGGTTACCGTCGTTGCTGAGGGGGGAGCCATCGAGAATGACGCTTGTACCCAGCGCATTGTTGTGGTCACTACCAATCTCTCTAAGATTGGCTTGTGCCAAACTGTTGAGGGTAGGATTGGTTGTTATGTTGCCCGGTAAGAGTTGTAAGATATCTGAAACGCTCTTGGGTTGGATGTGACGGATGGCGTCTTGCCCGATTTCCGACTTTGAACCAATGGCCGATTGGCGTGCCGTTACGGTGACTTCTTTCAATGTCAACGCTTGTTCGTGGAGCTTAATGACCAGTCGTTCGCTGCCCGTGGATACCTTGAAGCGACCTTTAGCAGTCTCAAACCCGATGCAAGAAGCCGTATATTCGAACTCACCTGCCTTGACATTGCGCAGTTGGAACTCTCCTTTCTCGTTGCTCATGGCCGTAATGGCATTGTTGAACGAGATGTAGGCTACGTCGATGGGCTTACCATTGTCATCGGTGACAGTACCTTTAATGGTGAAAGAACCGTCCGAAGTCTGGGCTATAGCCGGAGAAAATACGGTCAACGCCACTACGAGCGTGACCCAAATGAAATTTATTCTTTTTGGTTTCATAATCTAATGATGCCTATTTTTTAATACCTTATTATATATATGGTGGTGGAAGCAGTATAGTCTCTGTTTGCTGCAATGGTTTCGCAAGTTTGCTGTCTAGTCTAGGCAGCGTTGCTGACCGGACTTAGCAGCATCGTTGCAAGGGCTTTGCAGTGCCCTGTCGGAAAAACACTTGATTTTCTACTTAAATATATGAACACTGCAAAATTAATGATTTTTAAGTACATGATCAATACCCTAATGTTGGTATTTTTAGGTTATTTTAGATATTTTCTTTACTTATAATTTGTCTATAAAATCGGAATTAGATATTCGGATAGTAATTGTCGTAGCTTCTAAAGTTGTAAATTAGTATCTTTTGTTGCATAAAACAGGAATAAAACACAAATCTTTGCAAAAAATAGAAAATTCATTGGAGAAAATTATGAAGTTTGAAATTGATTTCGTAACTTTGCCTGTGTAAAACTTTAAGAGTTGGTTGAGTCCACTCTTTTTTACAATGGAATAGAATTATAGTTATGTCCAGATAGATTATAAATTTTGAGTTAATTACTGTTTTGTAGGGGGAATGGTTTCGTGAGAAAGTGTTCTCTCTTTTTTTATACTTTTTTCTGAACATATTTTTATTGCCCGATAGGTTTAGTATTCTATTTATTCCGTATCTTTGCACATATAAGAATCGAAAGAGTAGACAATGATAATGGCAGATGAGTGAATCGGCCTGAAACTCTTACCGACAGCAAACAAATCTACATTATTACAAATCAAACATTTCAGACATGGAGAATAAGAAGTATGGGCACTTTGATGATGCCAACCGAGAGTATGTCATTACCGACCCAAAGACACCGTGGCCGTGGATCAACTATCTTGGCAATGAAGATTTCTTTTCGCTTATTTCCAATACAGCCGGGGGCTACAGCTTCTACAAAGATGCTAAGTTCCGTCGCTTAACGCGTTATCGTTACAATGGTGTACCGATGGATGCGGGCGGTCGCTATTTCTATTTGAAAGATGGAGATACGGTGTGGAATCCCGGATGGAAGCCTTGTAAGACATCTCTCGACTTCTATGAATGCCGCCACGGTATGAGCTATACGCGTATTATGGGGCGTAAAAACGATATTGAGGCCAGCGTGCTTTTCTTTGTTCCGCTGCATACTTGGGGTGAGGTGCAGAAACTTTCGCTGACCAACCATTCTACAGAGACGCGTCGACTGAAGCTCTTCTCGCTGGCAGAGTGGTGTTTGTGGAATGCTGCTACCGACATGGAAAACTTCCAGCGTAACTTCTCTACAGGCGAAGTAGAGGTGGAAGGAAGCACACTTTATCATAAGACGGAGTACCGCGAGCGTCGCAACCACTATGCTTTCTACCATGTGAATGCGCCTATAGATGGGTATGATACCGACCGGGAGACGTTTGTAGGGCTCTATAATGGGTTTGACGAGCCTGAAGCCGTGACTGAGGGAAAGGCACGCAACAGCTTCGCTCATGGCTGGAGTCCGATAGCTTCGCATTATATAGAGGTGGAGTTGCAGCCCGGAGAGAGTCGCGACTTTGTCTTCCTTTTGGGGTATGTGGAGAACGAACAAGCTGATAAGTTCTTGGCTCCACAAGTAATCAATAAGCAGAAAGCACACGACTTGATAGCCCGCTTCGACACTGTGGACAAGGTGGATGCCGCTTTTACAGAACTCAAGAACTATTGGGAGCGTCTGTTATCGGTGTTTGTATCGCATACCGGAAACGATAAACTCGACCGTATGGTCAACATTTGGAATCAATACCAGTGTATGGTGACATTTAACATGTCGCGTTCGGCGAGCTTCTTTGAGAGTGGTATCGGGCGTGGTATGGGATTTCGCGATTCCAACCAAGACTTGATAGGTTTCGTACATCTGATACCTGAGCGTGCCCGTGAGCGTATTATCGACATCGCTTCCACGCAGTTTGCCGATGGTGGATGCTATCATCAATACCAACCGCTGTCTAAACGCGGCAATAATGATATTGGTGGAGGATTCAACGATGACCCCTGTTGGCTGATATTCGGTACGGTGGCTTATATCAAAGAAACGGGCGACTTTTCTATTCTTGATGAGATGGTGCCATTTGATAACCAAGTGGGTACGGAGGTTACGCTACTAGAACACCTGCGTGTGAGTTTCAACCACGTGGTAGAAAATCTCGGTCCGCACGGATTACCGCTTATCGGGCGTGCCGACTGGAACGACTGTCTGAATCTGAACTGCTTCAGTTGGGATCCCAACGAGAGTTTCCAAACCACCGAGAACAAGACAGAAGGCTCGAAGGCAGAGTCGCTGATGATAGCCGGACTGTTCGTTGTGACCGGTCGAGACTATGCTGAACTGTGCCGACGTATCGGTAAGGACGATGAGGCCGAGCGTGCTTTGAAGCATGTGGCCGATATGGTGGAGGCTGTAAAGCATCATGGTTGGGATGGCGAATGGTTCTTACGAGCTTACGACTTCTATGGAAATAAGATAGGTAGTGATGAAAATGAGGAAGGCAAGATATTCATTGAGTCGCAAGGATGGTGCACGATGGCGGGTATCGGACAGGAAGACGGACTCGTGGACAAGGCACTGGACAGTGTGAAAGAACGTATGGATACCGAGTTTGGTATCGTGTTGAACAATCCGGCCTTTACTACTTATCATGTGGAATATGGCGAGATAAGTTCTTATCCGGAGGGTTATAAGGAGAATGCAGGCATCTTCTGTCACAATAATCCGTGGGTGGTTATAGGCGAAACGGTAGCCGGTCGCGGTGACGATGCGTGGAACCACTATACCAAGATACTGCCTTCTTATGTGGAAGAGCGTTACAGCCTGTTGCACAAAGTAGAGCCCTACGTGAATTGTCAGATGGTTGCGGGTAAGGATGCAGCGCGTCCCGGTGAGGGAAAAAACTCTTGGCTCACGGGTACGGCGGCTTGGATGTGGTATACGGTATCGGAGTTTATTCTTGGTATCAAGCCCGATTACGATGGTCTGCTCATTGACCCATGTCTGCCATCTACAGCTAGAGAGTATACGGTAAGTCGTAAATTCCGCAATGGTATGTATCAGATAACGGTGAAAAACCTTGATGGACGTGCTAAAGGTGTGCGCCAAATCACGGTTGACGGTAAAAAAATAAGTGGCACTGTAGTACCACTTATGGAAGGAAATCACATGGTGGAAGTCACCATGTGATATGACTTGAATCTCTTATACCAATGTTGCGACAATCTCCTCACGTGTGCCCGGAAGCATATCGATGACGGGGATTTCGGGCATGGTGTAGCATCCGGGTTGCAAGCGGAACGATGCACGAGCCACATTGACCAATACCTGTGCCGTAAGAGCAGGGTTGTTGATGCTCATATTGAACTCAAGACGCTGGTTGGGAGTCTGTCCGCTTACGCCCTTACGAACGAGATTAACACCATGACCCATGTCGCGAACATCGTCTACCGATGCTACTGCGAACACGTGGGTCTCATCATGAGCGAAGTAGGGGTCTGCTTTGATTTCAGCAGTTACATCTTCTAACTTTGCATCCTCTTCCAGTTCGATGTAGACCATGCGGCGATGAATGCCTTCGCCCAATGGAATGGTGACAGAAAGTGCATTTTTTACACCCTTCTTACCGCGTGCACAAACAGAGTGTCCCATTGACATGCCGGGGCCAAAGTTGGTATAGGTGAGTCCCTTGGGAGCAAGGCTCTGCATGAGGACACGTACGATAGAATCGGATCCCGGATCCCATCCGGCTGCGATGACACTCACTTTGCCTGCCTTGACACAATTCTCGGTTTGCTGTTTGCGGTATTCCAAGATGGAGGTATGGATGTCGAAGCTGTCTACTGTATTGATGCCAAGAGCTACAATGCGGGCAGCATATTCCGGACAAGAGCGTGTAGGAGTGGCCAAGATAGCTACATCTACATCTTTGAGTTTGGTTATATCGTCTACTACTTCGTAGTTGGTAAGTTCTAGTGGTTTGTCTTGTGCTCCGTTACGACGCACGATTCCTGCGATTTCAAAGTCGGGTGCAGCTTCTAAAGCCTGCACTGTGTAATGACCAATGTTGCCAAAACCGACAACGGCTGCTCTAATTTTCTTCATAATCCTGATATTTACTATTTGTTCAAACTTTTATTGTTGTACGTTGCAAAAATACACTTTTCCAACCAAATCAAACTTTTTTGACTATATTTTTTGCATTAAATAATGAAAAAATGAATTTAGGTCAAGAGGGGGATAGATTCTTAATAGAATGTGTCGTTGGGACAAAATGGATGCCTGATCGTAAAACCGTAAGCTAATATTGAGAAAATTAGATAGTTGATTCTGTATCATAATTAGTATAAAACTTGTTGAAGTCGTATAAAAATCTTATTTTTGCAACAAACAATATAAGCTATGGCAACTCTCTTTCCGGTACCAATTTCTAAGCCTTTTGACCCTTCTACATTGAAGATAGAAGTGAGGAATACAACTGTTTCAGCTCTCTGTGAAATGTTGAAGAATGATTTTATAGACTTACAACCGGACTTTCAGCGCCATGCAGATTTATGGAACAAGAAAGAAAAAAGTTGTTTGATAGAGTCTATTATTCTTGGAATTCCATTGCCGAGTTTTTATTTTTATAAGGATGAGAAAGCTAAAAGATGGGTTGTCATCGATGGTTTGCAGAGACTATGCTCGCTTAGAGACTTCATGGTAGAGAAAAAAATGAAGTTGGAAGGGCTTGAGTTGTTGGCAGATACACATGAGGGTTTGATGTTTGAAGATTTCAGCTTTTACGATCAAGTAGAGATGGTAATGCGTACAGTAACCCTAAATATTATTATGGGGGACAGCCTACAAGAAGCGAAATATACCATCTTTCAGCGTATCAACTCAAAAGGAACGCCACTTCAACCAGCTGAGATAAGGAATGCCCTCTTTCATGGCAAGTCGATGGACTTGGTTAAGAAGTTGGCGCAAAGCGAATGTTTTAAGGAAGCAACGCTCAATGGTGTGTCGGAAAAAAGGTTGTTGCATTTTGATTTTGTAGCCCGATTTATAGCCTTCTATTTGCAAGGCTATGAAGCATATCAGAACATAAGGCAACTTCGGAAAGGTTCAAAAATGGCCAATGACACTACTATGGATATTTATATTGGTAATGCATTGGAGACACTGAATGGGGTAGATGATGAGAAGGTCTTTGTGGAATTGGAAGCAGTATTCTATCGTTCTTTGACTCTTTGTCATGCGCTATTGGATAATCAGGTGTTCAGTAATCCTAGACGAGACAATAGGCGAGAGAAGATTTCCATAACTCTATTTGAGGCAACAATGTGTGCTGTGGCTAACTTGACTAAGGCAGAAGCTAACTTGATGATAGAACGAAAGGATACTTTCCGACGCCATTATGAAGAATTGTTCTACAATGAAAGGTTTTTAAGAGCTCTCTCTAACGGTACGAATCAATATGTTTCGGTGAAGACGAGATTTGAATGTTTAGCCTCTATAGTAATAAAAACACTTAACGATACGGATAAATGATACAGCGATATACTATCAATAATTTTAAGAATCATGCCCATTCGATATTCGAGTTTAGCAATTTGAACATTTTGACAGGTATTAATGGAATGGGTAAATCGTCTGTTATGCAGTCGATGTTGTTGCTTCGTGACTCTTTCTCACGCAACCAAATGATGGATAGATTGTTCTTAGATGGAATTTCATTTAAATTAGGTGGAAGTGTGGAACTGCTGAATCGAAATGTAGAAGAAGAGCCAGATAAATTGTGTTTGTGTATTGATACGGAAAATAAAGAGCTTAATTTTCGCTATGTTTATCCTCTGGTTGACTCTTCGGAATTGGAGATTGATGGTGAAAATCCTACTATAGAGGATTTGAAAGAAATCTCATTGTTCAACGATAATTTTCAATATTTGAGTGCTTTTAGATCGGGACCACAAGATTTTTATGACTCTGATGCGAGTTTGGTAGATAGGCATCGGCAAGTATCTAAGAATATGGGAGCTGGTGAATTGGCGGTATATTACTTGAATAAGTTTGGAAATGAAGATATTGTTATTAGTGAACTGCGCCATCTAGATACCGTCTCCTTGTCTCTTTATTCACAAGTTGAAGGATGGATGAAGGAGATTTCTAATGGTATTCAACTCAAGATAGACCAGAAAGATAAGCGCATAGAACTGAGCTTTGGATATGAAAGACCGGGGCGTTCAACGACATATCATCGTGCAATGAATACCGGATATGGAATCTCTTTTGTGCTTCCGATTATAGTGGCAATACTGTCTGCCAAGCCCGGTGCCTTGATATTAATAGAGAATCCTGAAGCTCATATCCATCCATCTGGGCAAGCTGCACTGATGAGATTGATTACGCTGGCAGCTGAACATGGTGTACAAATCTTAATAGAAACACATAGCGACCATATTATTAATGGTGCATTGGTGAATGTAAAACAAAATAATCTATCGAAAGAAGCACTCGCTATTTATTATTTTGACCATGATGAAGAGTTGAATGCAAGTCCTGTGAAATTGAATATAGGGCACAGTGGTCGTATTCAAGATGCTCCTAAAGGATTCTTTGACCAAATGAGTATTGACCTAAAAGTGTTGTATGGGCTGTAGAGTAAAATACCATGAACAGATTGTTTCTATTATTTCCGGCAGCAACGGAGGAGAGTGCTGGTGCGGATGTGGCCTATCTTAGAGTATTGGGAGAGGTTACCAGCGAACACATTATCAATCTTTTTAGTCTCATAAATCGAAGTAGAGGGATGATAACAGAAGAAGATGTGGTCTCGTATTATGATGAGAGGCATCTTCAGGCATTGTTCTCTAAGGTGGAAGAAAATTGTGAAATGCCACAGCTAGAGAATTTATTGTCGACATTGACTGACGTAGATTCTATTCAAAATGCAGGGTTGAAAAATGAAATGTTGACGATTAATGGCATTCAAATAGAAAGTGGACTTTTGAATTCTTGGGCAGCTTCTAGTGAAAAGGAGTTTGATGCATTGGTAGATTTGGACGCTTTAAACTCTAAAATAAGAGATATAGATGCAAGGAAGGAGTCGGGGGAGAAACTTGATGTAGTGGTGTTACCTGCTGTGGAAGAAGATGTCTATAAATGGTTGGTGGATAGACGGAATCCCCCAAGAGTATTGGATGCCGATTATGAAAAGCATACCCAAGTTGAGAAAATAGGTAAAAAAGGTGTGAAGATCTCTGCAATGAATTATCCGAAAGAGCGAGTAGAGGATTTCTTAAAGCGAGCAGTGCCTGCTAAAAAAGGTTTGAGAGAACTCTATTTTAAAGATATTGAGGAAAATAAAATCATTATCTTTTTTGATGAGAACTTGTCTACACCAACGTATCATTGTTTTGAAGTGTCTGCCGATGATGCTTTAGAGTTGCATAAGATAAGCCAGCGAGGTGGAAGAAATTTGCAAGAGAGAATAGAAAAAAGCGCTCGTATCGTGTAGTCTATACTATAACTCATATTGCTTCTACTAAAATCCAACAGCTTCATCACAATAAAATATTTCTATTATTCGTTATATTTTATAAAAGAGAATCATTATTATAAAATAGTCTATGATAGAATATATTAAGGGTGAATTGACCGATTTAACCCCCGTACAGGCTGTTGTGGAAGCCGGAGGAGTAGGATATGCAATGAATATTTCGCTGACTACATACAGTGCAATACAAGGGAAGAAAGAGGTAAAACTATATATCCACGAGTCGTTGGTGACAGGCGGACGAGATGATAGCTACACTTTCTTCGGCTTTGCAACGAAGCAGGAGCGCGAACTTTACCGTATGTTGATTACCGTTTCGGGCGTGGGAGCCAATACAGCTCGCATGATGTTGTCATCAATGTCGCCATCCGAGTTGTGTAATGCCATTGCCAATGGCGATGATAAGATGATTAAGAACGTCAAAGGAATTGGGTTGAAAACGGCTCAACGTGTCATCGTCGACTTGAAAGATAAGATTGTTGCCAGTGGAATAGCAAATGAATTCCACGTTTCAGCCAGTGCTAAGGAGACGCTGGTCAACTCTCCTGTGAAAGACGAAGCACTGGGTGCCCTTACCATGTTGGGCTTTTCGCCTGCACCAACAGCCAAGATTGTCGTAGCCATATTGACCGAAGATCCATCGCTCAGCGTCGAAGCTGTGGTGAAAGAAGCATTGCGAAGGATTAAATAAGTAGCGTGTGAGAATAACGAATCGTCTGCAAACGATGTTCATAGGGATGCTGACTGCTACGGCGGTCAGCTATGCTATGTCGTTGCCTATGATGCAAGATGATTCTAAACGCAGCAAGAAGCAATCGCCAAAAGCGCAAAAGATAGACGTGATAGGGCAGCCGATATTGGACGAAGATACCGTTCCGGACAGCTTACTTCATCCGCGTTGGCGCATTCAGCGTACTATGCCCATTACCATTTCCGACCTTGATAGCAGTGCACTCGACCTGAAAACACCCGATAATGTGCGGCAAACTGTGGAGTACAATGACTCTTTGAACTTATATATAATAGGTAAAAAGATGGGCGGAACATATATCTCTGCTCCTATTATGATGACTCCGGAGGAATATCGGGCATGGAGTGAGAAGCAAATGCGCTATAAATATTATCGTGTTAAGAACGATGCTATCTATCAAGCGAAAGGAAAAGAGAAGTTTGACTTCTCTGATATGCACTTCGATTTAGGACCGGCTGAGAAGATATTCGGGCCGGGGGGCGTACGCATTCGTACACAGGGAACGGCTGAACTTAAGTTTGGTGGGACGCTGAAGAATGTGGATAACCCCTCACTTCCTATCCGAAACCGGAAGACAACGACCATGGATTTCGATGAAAAGGTGAACTTGAACGTCAATGGAAAGGTGGGCGACAAGGTCAACTTCGACTTGAACTATAATACAGATGCCACGTTTGACTTCGATGCACAGAACATGAAGCTGAAGTACGACGGCAAAGAAGACGAGATAATCAAACTCGTTGAGGGTGGTAATGTGTCGTTTCCATCTAACTCTTCGTTGATACGTGGAGCCAGTTCGCTATTTGGTTTGCGCACAGATATGCAATTTGGGAAACTGAAATTGCAGTTGGTAGCATCGCAAAAGAAGACAGCAAGTACCAGCGTTTCGAGTAAGGGAGGGGTGCAATTGAAGCCCTTTGAGATAGGAGCAGCGGACTATGAAGAGAATCGTCATTTTTTCCTTTCTCAGTATTTCCGGGACCATTACAATGCCGGTATGCGAACATTGCCCAATATGATGACCGGTGTACAGGTAAATCGCGTGGAGATTTGGGTAACGAACAAGACCGGAACGACAACCAATACGCGTAATATCGTGGCATTGACCGATCTTGGTGAATGTACGAAAATATCCAATTCGAGGTGGACAGCAAGTGGTATTGTACCGGAGAATGGGGCTAATAGTGAGTATGGAGAAATGGTTGGTGCCTACAATAGTGCCCGCGATATAAACCAAACATCAACGGTGCTTGATGGTGCAGGACTTATTGGAGGTACCGACTATGAGAAGTTGGAGAGTGCCCGATTGCTCTCTTCAAGTGAATACACGCTGAATACGGCACTCGGTTACGTCTCATTGAGAAGTTCGGTACAGACCGATCAAGTGGTGGCCGTGGCTTTTGAGTACACTTATGGAGGTGTAACTTATCAGGTAGGTGAGTTCGCCGGTGATCAAACAGATACCGGGAAAGCTCTGTTTGTGAAGTCTTTGAAGAATACAAGTAACCATCCCAAGCAAGGCAACTGGGATTTGATGATGAAGAATGTGTACTATTTGGCTTCGAATGTAGAGAAGGCTAAGTTCCGTTTAGACGTCAAATATCAAAGCGATACCACCGGTGTTTACCTGAATTATATACCGGAAAGCCAGGTTAAAGGCACTCCTATTATCAAGTTGTTGGGGGCAGATAGGCTTGATAACAACAACAAACCCAACAGCAACGGATACTTCGATTACGTGGATGGATATACGGTAAGCGGTGGTAGAGTGTTTTTCCCGGTGACCGAACCCTTCGGTTCTTACCTGTATGATTATCTTGTTGGCAAGGGTGTACCAGCTACTGAAGCGGCTAAATATGCTTTTACGGAACTGTATAATTCTACCAAAACCGTAGCCAAACAGACTGCGGAGAAAGATAAGTACCAATTGGTTGGACAGTTCAAAGGAACTTCTGCTAATGTCATATCACTTGGAGCATTCAACGTTCCACAAGGTTCGGTGGTGGTTACAGCGGGTGGAATGGTACTTAAAGAAGGCTCCGATTACAGCGTGGATTATAGTGCTGGTGAGGTAACCATCCTCAATCAAAGCATCTTGGATGCCGGTACGAATATCAAAGTCTCACTTGAAAGTAACACCGACTACGCACAGATGCGGAAGACAATGTTCGGTATGAATTGGGAATATGACTTCTCTAAGAACTTTCAATTGAGCGGAACAATACAGCATTTATCCGAACAAGCACTCACCACGAAGGTGAATATGGGAGCTGAACCGCTCAATAATACCTTGTGGGGTGTCAACTTGAACTGGAAGAAAGAGAGTCAATGGCTCACCAATATGCTCAATAAGATACCGCTGTTGCACCTCACTCAACCTTCCAATATATCCTTAACGGCCGAGTTTGCACAGCTGATTGCTGGGCAAGCCGGGGGCACACAAGACCATGCTTCTTATTTAGATGACTTCGAAAATACCAAGAGTACCATTGATGTATCGACTCCTACATCGTGGATTATATCCAGTGTTCCGAGCTTATTTCCCGAACATAGCGACAAGACTGGGTTGACCAGTGGGTTCAATCGCAGTTTGTTGGCATGGTATAATATAGATCCTTTGTTCACTCGAAGAAGCAGTTCGTATACGCCGGGACATATCAGGAGCGACCTCGATCAATTGAGTAATCAATATGTTCGAGAAGTTCCTACGACCGAACTTTTCCCTAATCGCAACGTAACCAGCTACACCGGAACCACCTCAATACTCAATATCCTCAATCTAGCATACTATCCTAATGAGCGCGGACCTTATAATTTCAATCCCGGCCTAGATGTGAATGGTAAGCTACCTAACCCTGCTCAACACTGGGGAGGAATGATGCGAAAGCTTGATACTAATGATTTTGATGCCGCAAATATCGAATATATTGAGTTTTGGTTGATGGATCCGTTTATCTATACCAACAAGCAAGCCGATGCATCTGACTATGGTGGCGACTTCTACATCAATCTTGGAGAGGTGAGCGAAGACATTCTGCACGACGGTCGGAAGTTCTATGAGAGCGGAATGCCGGTCGATGGATCGGCCAACTATACCACTACACAGTGGGGAAAAATACCCACATCCTCGAATATAACCTATGCTTTTGCCACATCAAAGGGTGCTCGTGCCTTGCAAGATGTGGGCTATAATGGCCTTAACGATACCGAAGAACAGCAATTTCCTACTTATCAAAGTTTCTTGACTGCCCTTCAGGGACACGTGAATCCTGCCGTGTGGGATTCTATTTGGAACGACCCTGCCAACGACGATTATCATTATTTTCGTGGAACAGACTACGATGAGATGCAGGCAAGCATCTTACGACGCTATAAATACATCAACAATCCGCAGGGGAACTCGCCCGATTCGGAGAATCAAAGAGAGAGTTATAATACATCATACAAGACCACTCCCGATGTAGAAGACATTAATCAAGACTATACTCTCAACGAGTATGAGAAGTATTTCCAGTATCGTGTGTCAATGCGTCCGGCGGATTTGGTAGTCGGCCACAACTATATCGTAGACAAACGTGAGGTAGAGCCGAAACTCAGAAACGGCAGTTCGGAACGCGTAACATGGTATCAATTTCGTATACCTGTCGACGAATACGAGCGTAGAGTGGGCAGTATATCCGACTTTTCCAGCATTCGATTCATGCGAATGTTCCTCACCGGCTTCAAACATCCGATAGTATTACGCTTTGGAACGCTCGACTTGGTGCGTGGGGAGTGGCGTGTCTATACACAATCATTGGGAAATTCGTCGGGTACGGGAACCATGTCGGTTGGCGCAGTGAGCATCGAAGAGAACAATGATAAGACTCCGGTGAACTACGTTTTGCCTCCTCGTATACAGCGCGGACAAGACCCTACGCAGCCACAGTTGGTAGAGGATAACGAGCAGGCATTGGCAATGACGTTAGACAAATTGTCTACCGGTCAGTCGAAGGCTGTGTATAAGAACACATCGGTAGACTTGCGACAATATAAGACGATGCAGTTGTTTGCCCATGCCAACGCTTTCGAGCAAAACACCACGGCTCTCGTCGACAATCAGTTGGCTTTGTTTGTGCGCTTAGGCTCAGACTATCGTAATAATTACTACGAATATGAGATACCCTTAAAACTTACTGCTCCGGGGAGATACGACAATAATTCCACAGCAAGTCGTACCATGGTGTGGCCTGAAGAGAATATGCTTAACATCCCGTTAAGTCTCTTTACCAAGTTGAAAAAGATGCGCAATAAGTCGCGTGGGCTTGGTGCTGCCTCCTATACATCGGCCTTTAGCGACTACGATGAGGCCAATCCGTCGAATAAAGTTACCATCATGGGTAATCCGACATTGGGCAATGTGAAGGTTATGATGATTGGTGTGCGTAACAAATCAGACAATCCCAAGAGTGGAGAGGTATGGGTTAACGAACTTCGGCTCAAAGGTTATAACAACTCAGGTGGTTGGGCTGCCAATGGAGTCCTCAATATGCAACTGTCTGATTTGGGAACGGTTAATATGCAAGGCAAGTATATTAGCGATGGCTTCGGTGGTTTGGAAGATGGTGTTCAAGCCCGCTCGCAAGAGACGTATAAGACCTATTCCGTCACGACAACTTTGGAACTAGGTAAGTTTTTCCCGGAGAAAGCCAAAGTTTCTGCACCACTTTATTATTCGGTATCGAAAGAAATATCCAGCCCTAGATACAATCCACTTGATACGGACATGAAGTTGGACGACGCATTATCATCGGTTGCCAATAAGCAAGAGCGCGACTCGATAGAACGTATTGCCGTGACTAAACGACTCAACACCAACTTCTCGTTGTCCAATGTACGTATAGGAATCCAGACTAAACGCCACCCTATGCCTTACGATCCGGCCAATTTCTCTTTCTCTTATAGTCATTCGCACAGCCATTCGGCCGGTGAGACTACTGTATATGAGAATGAAGACAATTGGCGAGGGGCTTTTAATTACAATTGGATACCTGTTTATCGGGCGTGGGAACCTTTTAGTAAGTGGAAGAATAAATCAAAATGGCTTGACATTCTCAAACGTTTCGGGCTTAATTGGCTGCCACAGAATGTAGCATTCAATACCGAATTAACTCGCAATTACTATGAATTGCAAGAGCGAGATATGGATGCTGTGGGGGGGGCAAAGCTTCCTGTGACTTTTAGTTCGGCTTTCTTGTGGAATCGCGAGTTCACTCTTAGGTGGGATTTTACACGAAATCTGCACATGAATTTCCAAAGTGCCACCCATGCAGAGATTGAACAGCCTTACGCTCCAATCAATAAAGACCTTTATCCCGACCAATATAGTGCGTGGAAAGATTCTGTATGGACCAGTATCAAGCACTTAGGTTCGCCACTTAATTACAACCAATCGTTCAGTCTATCGTATCAGTTGCCGCTCTATCTCATTCCGGTTCTCGATTGGATTACGGGTAATAGCACCTATAATGCTACCTATAACTGGGTTCGTGGTACCAATCTTGAGAATGGAGCACCGCTGGGTAATACCGTTGTCAACAATCGGGAGTTGAGTATCAACACCACGTTCAACATGGAGAAGTTATACAATCATATCCCATTTTTGAAAGCGACGAACGAACGTTTCAACCGTGAAGCGATGACCAATACATCTTCTCGCCGGCGTCCAAAGGTCATTAAGCATCAGAATACAAACAAGGAAGTGGACAAGCAGAGGCAGGCTTTACCACTCAACAAGAAAAGTTTTGAGCAAGAAATCACCCTTTTGCCCGATACCATATTGGATATTACACATAGCAAAAAGTCTAAACGGCTCGTAGTCAATGCCCGCACTGCCGATGGTAAACAGTATAAATTGCATTTCAAACGGCTCGACGACAACCGTATCCGTATTATGAATAAGGTGGATTCGGCATTAAAACTCAAGATAACCGTGACACCAAAAGCTCCATTGGAGAATCAGAAATGGTATCGAACAGCGCAGAGTGTGGCGCGTGTCATGATGATGGTACGAAACGTAATGGTTAACTATCGCAACCAATACTCCATGTCTCTGCCCGGTTTCATGCCTAATGTGGGTGATGCTTTCGGACAAAGTCGTGGCACCAATGCACTGGCTCCGGGACTCGGATTTGCTTTCGGACTCACCGATGACTCGTTTATTGACAAAGCACTCGACCGCGACTGGCTGCTCATCAACGACTCTATAGCCACACCGGCAGCCACCAATCAGACCGAGGATTTGCGGATACATATGTCGCTGATGCCTTTCCGCAATATGAATATTGAGCTTACGGCCAGTCGTAATCAGACCACCGCGCGTAGCATACAATATATGTATGAAGGGCGACCCACTACGCAGAGTGGTACGTTCACGATGTCTACTATCTCCATCGGCACGGCTTTTGAGAATATGGGTAATGCCAACAATGGCTTTTATAGCAAGAGTTTTGAGAAATTCTGCCGTTCGCTCGATGGTTTTCGTGACCGTGTGGAAGCCCAATATGCCCATGCTGTGTATCCCAGTGGTAGTAGACTGGCGGGTGGGACATTTGATGCTGCTAATGGAGCGGTGGACAAATATAGTGCCGATGTGATGATTCCTGCTTTCCTCTCCACTTATACGAGCATGGGAGGAAACTCGCTCAGCATCTTCCCATCTATCACCCGACTGCTTCCTAATTGGACTATGCGCTACACGGGGCTTAGTAAACTGCCTTGGTTCCGCGATATTTTCAAGAGCGTTAACCTTAACCATGCCTATCGGAGCATCTATGCCGTGGGTGCCTATAGTAGTTTTAGCACTTTTATGGAATACATGAACGGGCTTGGTTTTATTACCAATACACAGACCGGAAATCCTGTTCCAAGTAGCATGTACAATGTTTCGACGGTCAGTATCAACGAGAGCTTCTCGCCGTTGCTGGGTATTGATATGACTTTCAACAACGACCTCACGGCTAAACTGGAGTATCGTACCACGCGAGTGCTATCGTTGAGTATGACAAGCGTACAACTCAATGAGGCCATCAGTCGCGATTGGGTACTGGGATTGGCTTATAAATTGAATAATATCGACCTGTTTGGAGGACGTAACTATCGTAAAATAAAGGCCAAAGCTAAAGGTAATCTGTCGAATACCAACAAGCAAAATGCAACTCAAACAAATGGGAATAGTAGTGTAGGTCGCTCGAAGAGCGGTGTCAACCACGACTTGAATGTTCGTCTCGACGTCAGTTTTCGTCGGCAAGCATCCATTAGTCGCGACATTGCCAACATGACTTCTATGGCCAGCAGTGGCAACAATGCGTTCAAACTCTCCCTTGCTGCCGATTACACCCTATCTAGAATGTTGTCCATGACATTCTATTACGATCGCCAAAGCAATACTCCTTTGCTCTCGGCCAATAGTTATCCCACGACCACACAAGATTTTGGAGTGAGCATCAAGTTCTCGTTGACGAGGTAGAGTAGGGCTGTTTGTGTGGTGTTTTTGATGATGAAACTATTAAGATTATCCTCTTTTTACATGTCAACTCGTTTACTTGTCTACTTGTTTACTTGCCCACTAAAATACTGCTACAGCCTTGCAACATTACTGTATCGCCTGTTCAGGAATACAGAAAAGCCCTCGCAGCAATACTGCGAAGGCTTAGCAGTAATCTCATTCCGGTTCTCTTCCAAGGAGAGGGAGAATATATAGAGTTGCCAGATAGCCGAGATGTTCGTTTAAAAGTATTCGTCTTGCGAGGGCAACTCTATGCTATGTCGTCAAAATAGGGCTGTTTAGTCGTTGTCGTCGGCAAACAATGGGTCTTCAGGAACAACCATGATTGGTTTTTGCTGTTCCAATTTCAAGATGTTTTCAGGGACATATTTCTTGTCGACGACAAGGCGAAACATGTACTCATTAAACCACCGGTTGGTCATGATGTAATACCCTTGTCGACCACTATCGGTTCCCCAACTGTTTTCAACCTTCCATTTCAATGGGTTACCCTGTGCGTCGAGGTCTACGGCTGTGAGCGTCATGGCATGGGTACTACCGCTATCGAAGGTGCTTATACGGTCGGCCTTGTTCATTCCAAACGTCGTACCAAGCAAGCTAGCATAGTCAAAATTCTCGGTATCGAGGAATCCGCGCTTACGGTCGAGTTGCTTTCCTACATCGTAAGAAGAGTACATCTTGCGGCCATCTTTGAGCGAGGCGATAGCCATTTTGGCTATATCTTCTACCGGAAGGTTGATATATTTCCAGTTATGTCCGTCGTAAGTGTGGCGGTCTAGTTCCACTTCGTAAGTCTTATAATAGGGACGTCGCGGGTCGTTCATGGCCATGATGAACGTTCCGTTGATGGGGCTGCCTATCGTTTCTTTGTAGAATGAAAGCGGTGTATAGGTCTTGTTTTCGCCTACGGCCTTTCCATCCTTGTCGCGGAATGTGTATGTGAACTCCTTCACGGGTTCGCCCAAGGTGAGTGTCAGGATATGATATACGGTACCAAGCATCTCGGTCTTGCGAGCCTTGATGGCCGATGCCGACTTCTTCTGAGACACCATGGTGCGTAGTTCAAGGCCGAATTCGCGCAGTTTGCTGGACAGTAGCTTGCCCATACTACGTGTATTTTCGCTGGAGAATGTTTCGGGTTGTGCGCTCATCGGTACGAGTCCGTACTTCTCTACTAAGTCGGCCACACCGCAGAATGTACCACCATCGCCGATGGGTTGCTTGAAGAAGAATTGTACGCGTGGGTCGTCGATGGGCTTGTTGGCGCAGTCTATGACCCCTTGCAACATGAGATTGGATTTCTCTAATTGATCCCAGAAGAAGAGATAGTCGTGTGAAAATTCCACGATACGCTTTTGCTCATCGCGCAAAGCGAACATGCTACGCAACGTGTTTAGTCCGGAAAACATCCAACAACGGCCCGAACTCTTTTGATTGTGAATGCTCTGTTTAGGCGTCTCAACGCTAAAATGCGTATCAAACTCGCCTAAATTGGCATGGTTCTTGGCGATGTCTTCGATGTTATTAGAGGCTATCGCATTGAAGATAGCTTTGTTGATTGCAGCCGCCGGCTGCGATTTTTGAATTTGTTGCAGCATCTGTGATGAGATACCTCCATCTTTGGTTTGTGCCCCAACGGCTAGAGATGCTGCTATACACATACTCATGAGTACAGTTCTTTTGTTCATAATAGATAATGATTAATACTACAAAGTTAAATATTAAAAATGAAAATAAGGAGCAAAACAGCTAAAATGGTAGAAATAAGGCGTTGAGCTTACGAAAGTTTTTAGTATCTTTGCATAGTTAATCATACTATAAGTATTGATGGATAAAAGCAAATTCGGCCTGTTAGGCAACATTAAATATCCGCAAGATTTACGCAAGTTGACCGTAGACCAACTATCGGAGGTGTGCAAAGAACTTCGTGAAGACATAATCGAAGAGGTGAGTGTAAACCCCGGCCACTTCGCATCGAGTCTCGGTGTGGTAGAGTTGACGGTGGCTTTACACTATGTTTTTAATACGCCGGAAGACCGTATTGTGTGGGACGTAGGCCATCAAGCCTATGGACATAAGATACTGACGGGACGTAGAGATGTGTTTTGTACCAATCGAAAGTTGCATGGTGTTCGTCCGTTCCCGTCGCCACTGGAGAGCGAGTACGATACTTTCACGTGTGGACACGCCAGTAATAGCATCTCTGCAGCATTAGGTATGGCTGTGGCTGCGAAGAAAATGGGGATAGATAATCGCCATGTGGTGGCCGTGATAGGCGATGGTGCTATGAGTGGTGGACTGGCTTTCGAAGGCTTGAACAACGTCTCATCTACACCTAACGATCTCTTGATCATCCTTAATGATAACGACATGTCGATTGATCGTGCCGTGGGTGGTATGGAGAAGTATCTTTTGAATCTCGATACCAATGCAACTTATAACAAGTTACGCTTTAAGGCTAGCCAGTGGTTGAACCGCAAAGGGTATCTGAACGAGGAACGCCGAAAGGGTATTATTCGTTTGAATAATGCGCTGAAGAGTGCCCTTAGTCATCAGCAGAATATATTTGAAGGACTCAATATTCGTTATTTCGGCCCGTTCGATGGGAATGATATTCAAGAAGTAGTGCGACTATTGAGACAGTTGAAAGACATGCGAGGCCCGAAACTATTGCACTTGCATACGGTCAAAGGCAAAGGATATGAGCCAGCGGAGAAGTCGGCTACGGTGTGGCATGCCCCCGGTAAGTTCGATCCGGAGACGGGCGAACGCCTTATTAGCGACTGTGCCGACGAGCCAATGAAATATCAGGATGTCTTCGGTGAGACGCTGTTGGAGCTTGCTCGCAAGAATAATAAGGTATATGGAGTAACTCCTGCTATGCCTTCGGGATGTTCTATGAATATCCTTTCAAAAGAGATGCCCGACCGAATGTTTGACGTAGGTATAGCCGAAGGGCATGCCGTGACGTTCTCAGGAGGTATGGCGAAAGACGGATTGATACCGTTCTGCAACATTTATAGTTCGTTTGCGCAGCGTGCTTATGATAACATCATCCACGATTTGGCAATCTTGAATCTGCCGGTGGTGCTATGTTTAGACCGCGCCGGACTCGTGGGAGAAGACGGACCGACGCATCATGGTGTGTTTGATATGGCAGCTTTGCGCCCCATACCGAATTTGACCATTGCCTCACCGATGAATGAACATGAATTACGTAAGCTCATGTTTACGGCTCAGTTGCCCGATAAGGGACTGTTTGTGATACGTTATCCTAGAGGGAAAGGTGTGTTGAAAGACTGGAAATGCGAATTGGAGGAGATGCCGGTGGGTAAAGGCCGTAAACTACGCAATGGTCATCAAGTAGCCGTATTGACCATCGGTCCGATGGGAAATGATGCTGTGGAGGCTATCAATCGAGTGATGGCAGCGTATCCTAATGCCAGTATTGCCCACTACGATATGCGTTTCTTGAAACCTCTAGACGAGGATTTATTGCAAGAAGTGGCCGAACTGAAGTGCCCGATTGTGACTGTTGAAGACGGAATACGAACCGGAGGAATGGGCAGTGCAGTGATGGAATGGATGGCAGACCATGGATATACGCCTCGTATTGTGCGTCTAGGAGTTCCCGATAGCTTTGTGGAACACGGAGAAGTGGATGAATTAAAGGCATTATGCGGACTTGATATAGGCAGCATCGTAGCCGAAATTAGTGGTTTGTTGCAGCAAGAAGAAACAATAAACTAAGCGTATGAAGATAATCATTGCCGGTGCTTGTACCATTGGAACTTATTTGGCTAAGTTTCTTTCGCGTAACAATCAAGATATTATCTTGATAGATGAGGATCAGGAAAAGCTGGAGAATATCAGCTCGGATTATGATTTGATGACTTTGAACGAGTCGTGTACAAGCATCAAAGCACTCAAAGAAGCCGGTGTAAGTAGTGCTGACCTCTTTATAGCTGTGACCGATGACGAGAGTCGAAATGTGACGAGTTGTACGTTGGCCAAGGCTTTAGGCACGAAGAAAACAGTAGCAAAAGTTGATAACTACGAATATGTAGACCCTGAATTGCAAGGCTTCTTCAATGGACTTGGTATCAGTTCGATTATCTATCCCGAAATGCTGGCAGCGCAAGATATTAACAATGGGTTGAAAATGTCGTGGGTCAGACAGCGTTGGGATGTACATGGAGGTGCGCTCGTGATGCTCGGTATCAAGCTACGTGAGACATGTGAGGTGCTCAATCAGCCTTTAAAGGATATTTGTGGACCCGATGATCCATATCATGTGGTGGCTATTAAGCGCGATGACGAGACGATTATTCCTAGCGGTAACGACGTGTTGAAGCTCTACGATATGGCATATTTCATGACAACCAAGCAATATATACCCTATGTGCGCAAAGTTGTGGGCAAGGAACATTACGTAGATGTGCGAGATGTAATGATTATGGGAGGCGGTCGTACGGCTGTACGTGCGGTGAAAACCATGCCCGAATACATGAACGCCAAGATTATTGAGATAGACGAAGCACGCTGTGAACAATTGAACAACCTGCTTGATAACGACAGTACACTGGTGATTAATGGCGATGGAAGAGACATTCCGCTGCTACAAGATGAAGGTCTCAGGAGCACACAAGCGTTTGTTGCGTTGACTGGTAATGCTGAAACTAATATATTAGCTTGTCTTACTGCCAAACGAATGGGAGTACGTAAGACGGTGGCCATGGTCGAAAACATCGACTATGTACGTATGGCTGAGAGCTTGGATATAGGTACTATCATCAATAAACAGGCCATTGCGGCCAGCCACATCTACCAAATGATGCTCGATGCCAATGTGCATAATGTGCGGTTTTTGATGACTGCGAATGCCGATGTGGCCGAGTTTATCCCACAAGAGGGGGCGAAGGTGACTCGCAAACCTGTGAAAGACCTTGGCTTACCCAATGGTGTTACCATCGGAGGACTGGTTAGAAAAGGTGTAGGATTCCTTGTTTCGGGTAATACAATGATTGAGGCTGGCGACTCAGTGATGGTGTTCTGCCATAATGTAAACATGAAAAAGATAGAGAATCTATTCAATTAATGATTGATTGGAAGACTATATATAAGGTATTAGGATCGCTACTTTTCATTGAAGTAGCACTTATGCTGTGTTGCATGGGAGTGGCTTTTGGCTATCATGAAGACGACTCCATGGCCTTTTTGGTAAGTATTATTATCACCTCGTTAGCTGGTTTGATACTGAAATTCTTTGGTCGTAAATCAGACAATTCATTGTCTCGGCGAGATGCTTACCTTGTGGTGACACTGTCGTGGGTAGTCTTTAGCTTTTTCGGTACGACTCCGTTTCTGATTAGTGGATACCTTACAAGCTTTACTGATGCTTATTTTGAGTGTATGTCGGGGTTCACAACGACCGGTGCTACCATCATAGACGATGTAGAAGCACTGCCACATGGACTCCTCTTTTGGCGTTCGTTGACTCAGTGGATAGGCGGTTTGGGCATTGTTTTCTTTACAATAGCCCTCTTACCGTCGCTTGTTGGCGGGTCGGTTAAGGTTTTTGCGGCCGAAGCTACGGGGCCTATCAAGTCTAAACTTCATCCTCGTCTCTCCACCAGTGCAAAGTGGATATGGGTTATTTACCTGATTATTACAGCCGGATGTATAGCTTCTTATTATGCTTGTGGTATGGGATGGTTCGACAGTATTAACTATTCGATGACTACGACGGCTACAGGTGGCTTCGCTACACACAATGAGAGTATTGGTTTTTTCCACTCTCCGAGTTTGGAATATAGTTGTACGCTCTTTACATTCTTGTCTGGAGTGAACTTTACATTGCTCTATGCTGCCATCATGAAGTTTAAGGTTAAGCAGTTGTTTAAGAGCAGTGAGTTCCGCTTTTACCTCTTTATTGTATTGGCATTTGCAGGTTTTATCATGTTTGAATTGATGCTACACAATCATTATGATGTAGAACATGCGTTCCGGAGTGGTATCTTTCAAGTGGTGTCTTTCATTACTACGACCGGTCTTTTCAATGATGATGCAAGCAAATGGCCGCATGTTACGTGGGTGATATTGGCTGTTTGCATGTCTTTGGGAGCCTGTTCGGGGTCGACAAGTGGTGGTTTGAAGTGTATCAGAGGAACGATGTTGCTCAAGATAGTGCGCAATGAATTCCGCCAAATATTGCATCCCAATGCCGTGTTACCGATGAAAGTGGACGGTGTGAATGTACCTTTACAACCGCGAGTGACGTTACTTTCGTTTCTCACCGTGTACCTTTTGCTGTGCATCTTCATTTCGTTTTCGATGATAGTGATGGGCATTGACAATACCAATGCTATCACTATAACCCTGAGTAGTATCGGTAATGTGGGACCAACATTGGGTACCGAGATTGGTCCGACGATGTCTTGGAGCATGTTACCCGACTTGGCAAAGTGGGAGTGTTCGCTCATGATGCTTATCGGTCGATTGGAAATATTCACTGTCCTCGTCATTTTTACACCCGAATTTTGGCGTAGGAACTAATGTTTAAAGTAACTATTATATATAAGGAGTAAATATATGAAACCATTAAAGTTTAACGCATTACTGAAAACAACACTATGGGGTGGTGATAAAATCATCCCATTCAAACATCTCAACGAACATCTCGACAACGTAGGTGAGAGTTGGGAGATATCCGGAGTCAAGGATAATGAGACCATTGTAAGCGACGGTGAGTTTGCAGGAAAAAGCTTGAATGCCGTCGTTGAGACGCTGAAAGGCGAGTTGGTGGGCGAGGATAACTATCGCCGTTTTGGCAATGAGTTCCCACTCTTGATTAAATTCATAGATGCACGCGACCAATTGTCTATCCAAGTGCATCCCACTGATGAGATAGCACAGCGCCAAGGACGTGGCAATCGTGGCAAAACCGAGATGTGGTACATTATGGATAGTGCGCCCGATGCAAAGCTTCGCAGTGGTCTTAGCAAGGAGATTACCCCTGAAGAATACAAAGAAATGGTGGCTAACGATACCATCACAGATGCCCTGTGTGAGTATAATGTGAAGGAAGGGGATTGCTTCTTCTTGCCAGCTGGTCGTATCCATAGTATCGGTACAGGTTGTTTCTTAGCCGAAATTCAGCAAACTAGCGATGTAACCTATCGTATCTACGACTTCAAACGTAAGGATAAGAATGGCAATGAGCGCCAGTTACACACCAAGGAAGCGGCTGAAAGCATCGACTATCATGTAGAGCCTGATTATCGTACAGCCTATACTCCGATGAAGAATCAAGGGGTAAGTCTTGTTCATTGTCCCTATTTCAATACGGCAGTGTACGACTTGAACGAGCCCATGACATTGGATTATAGCGAGTTGGACAGCTTTGTTATTCTGATAGGAATCAAAGGTGAGGGTACTATTAAAGATGATGAAGGCAACGAACTCAGCTTTACAGAGGGCGAAAGCATCCTCGTTCCGGCTACAACGAAGACTGTCAAAGTGAGCGGAACTATCAAGTTCTTGGAGACATACGTATAATCTGTATTCTTCCGACATACATTAAAAGGAACAATCCTGCTTCTGTCTATACCGACTAGAGGCAGGATTGTTTATTTAGAGGGCATTGCGGATACCCTCATGATAGCTGAATCAACTTATTTAGTTGTCAAACCGGCAATGAAATTCTTCATCATCGGAGTCTTTTCAACTACACAATGATAGAGTTTCAATTGGTTTCGAGTGCGGTCAAGATTATGTGTCGGATACTTAATCTTGTAATAAGTATCGCCGTTGATGTAGTCGGCTAAGAAGCGAACGCACTGCATATAGGGGAAGAGAGCCACAGCATAAGGCAATAACTCGATTTCCAACGGTGTCAAGAATACGCTGGCCGATTCCAAATAACCACGTGTGAAAGCCTTGAACACTTCCTCGTCGAACGCCACGTTTTCCAAGTTTGGATCGTCCTCGGCGGTCTTGTTGGCACTTGTACGTAGGAAGTCACCGTAGTCGGAGAATACAAAACTAGGCATTACAGTGTCGAGGTCGATGACACAGAGTACGCGTCCTTCTTCGTCGAACATCATGTTGTTGACCTTTGTATCGCAGTGACAAATGCGTTTAGGCAACTTCCCTTCGCGATAAAGACGCTCTGCCTGACACATGGTATCGGCGTTAGCTTCAAGCTCGTCTACTATCTCTTGTACCTCTGCCAGTCTTCCTGCCGGGTTGGCAGCGACTGCTTCGCGCAACTGACGAATACGTAATTCCATGTTATGGAAGTCGGGTATGGTCTCACCGAGTTGTTCGGGGAGGTCGGTCAGCATACTCTCGAACTCTCCGAAAGCCTTACCAGCAAAGTAAGCATAGTCGGGTGTCACGGCTTCGAAAGTCTTTGCGCGAGGTATAAACACCATCACGCGCCAATAACGACCCTCTTCATCCTGTGTATAAGTATTGCCGTTGTCGGCTTTTACGAATGTCAATACCTTACGATCAATATCGTCTGCACCTGTTTTTTCGAGTTTTGCACGGATATGACCGGTCACCGTTTCTATGTTGTGTTGCAACAGTTCCACGTCTTGGAACACGGCATTATTGATATGCTGTAACACATAATCGGGACAATCTGCCTCCTCTGTCGTCACCTTATAGGTGTCGTTGATGAGTCCGTTGCCTAACGGAGCAATCTTTTCGACCGTTCCTTTGAGCTCAAAATGAGAAATAATCTGGTTAAGAGTTTCTTCTTTCATGATATAATATAGTTGTTTGGTTCTGTCTGTAAAGGTAGTAAGAAACTACCAAACGAGCGTCGCCATTCGCTTTCTTTTTAGTTATTTTCAGATTTTATGGACAATGTCTGAAGAGTAATTTTCTTTTTTCGTACTTTTGTAGATACGAAACCAAATACAGATATGAGAAAATACACTTTCGCACTATTAAGTTTTTTCATGGCAGCCACGGTTCTTACGACTTCTTGTAGACAGTTGCATCGAGAGGAAAATATGGGTGATACGGTAGCGGCCAGTCTGTTTGAGCCGGCCGATACGAGCATCGCTCAAGCTAAGACGGCCAAGAAGAAGGTGGTTGTCAGGGATAGTGTAGGCCTCTATTATATCGGTTTCGGTTCTACTCATGAGCTACTCCAGCTCGTCAGTTATCCTTCTCGTCGTGATACATTGGTTTTCAGTAAGGCTCGCCATTTGCGAGTTAACGGTAATGCAGACTACGACCACATTGTTCATCCCACGTTCTTTGTCCTGAAGACCGGCGATAGTATCGTCTCTCGATTGGACGAATGGAAGCCCATCCAACCCTAACCTATATATAATAGGTGTAACTATTGCATGGGATATTGCTGATAAACCTTGAGCCCAAATTCCGGTACGAGGGCATAAATGCGTTCCATAAGGTCGGCTTGGGCATGCTCGAAATCGGTCCAAACCGTCGTAGCGATAAAGAAATAAAACTCTATGGGCAAGCCCGATACTGTTGGTTCCAGTTGCCTAACCATCAATGTCATGTCCGCGTTTACCTCTTTTGATTCGCTTAACATCTTTTCCATGTATGCTCGGAAAAGTGTCAAGTTCACCACATTTTCGTCTTTCAACTGTTCTTCGGTAACTAAATGGTGCTGTCGAAGATGCTCTTTCAGCGTTTCATCTGCTATCTTGATACTGCGAAAATCGAAGAAGAGCTTGCGCTTCACACGTCTCCCGGCTCCTTCTTGCATGGTTTTCCAGTTCTGAAACGACCCATTGACAAGTGTCAATGGCGACACGGTGGTGATGCTATTGTCGAAGTTTCTCACTTTGACAGTGGTCAATGTCATTTCGTCCACCGTTCCGTCGGCACCTGCCGAAGCCACTGTAATCCATTCACCTTTATGCAACATCTCGTTGCTTGTGAGCCGAATACCGGCTACAAGTCCCTCTATCGTATCTTTAAACACCAGCATCAGGATGGCCGAAGTGGCTCCCAAACCGGCAAACAAAGTGCTCGGATTCTTGTCGAGGATAATTGCTGCCACGATAATCACGGCAATGAAGATGACAATAATCTTCAGTACGCCACAGAATGATTGCAAGTATTGGCGGGCACTACTACTATGTGCTGTGTTCAACTGTTGTACACTGGTGAGTAAAGCCGTTACCATGCGCACCGACATAATCGTGATATAGATGTCGGTGAGACGTTCCAAGATGTCTCGTACGATGGGGAATTGGTAGAAAACCATGGGCAACAGCCATCTGATGACCAATGCCGGGATGATACGACAGGCCGAACGAAGTACTCGATCATTGAATATTTGGTCGTCCCATTGTGCTGCTGTATGAGCTGTTATCTTATGAATTAGGGGGATAAGGAGGTGTCGCCCCAAATGACCGCAGCTCCATGCAAGCAAGACAGCTACGATAACGAGGGCTATGTGGCGCACGATGGGTACGGCACTGCCCGTTATTCCAGTTAGTTGGATGAGTGACTCTACGAAGATACGGATTGTTTCCATAAGGTGGCAGGTTTTTTAATTGGGGTTACAAAGTATCGAACAAATGCGGTCTTGGAACGCTCTAGCCTTGCGATGACTTAATATTCCTTGATTCAAGATAGCGAAACAAAGCCGATGCCCATTGTAAGCTGTGCAGTAACCGGCTAAACTACTGACGCCTTTCACGGTGCCGGTCTTGGCTATGACGTTCTCTTTGGTGTACGTACCTTTCATGCGTGAGCGCAGCGTACCGTCGAGCCCGGCTATAGGTAGTGCCTTGTTCAGGTGGATAAAGATATTGTTGTTGTGGAAAGCATAGCGCAACAACATCGTCTCCAGTTCGGCCGATACATAGTTATAGAGTGATAGTCCCGAACCGTCGGCAAAGTAATAGTCGGCTGGGTTGAGCCCAATCTTCGACACCAATCGCCTGATGACGTTGCGCGAACCTTTGGCTGTGGCCGGTTGTTCGCCCATGAATGCCGACAATTGGTAGAACATTGATTCGGCATAGAGGTTGTCACTCTCTTTGAGCATGCGCATCAATATCTGGTCGATAGTGTGGAATCGCGTGCAGATACAGTAGGCTCCTGCTGGTCGTTTGGCTGTTGCCACGAATGCATCTACCACAATACTGTCGGCACGCAGTTCTCTTACAAACCTGTCCATGAACTGGTCTTTGCGCGAAAGGAGCAGGGGAGTGAGGTTGGGATTATCATCATCCCAGCACCAACCCTCTCCGTAGATGTCTCGTGTCTTCATAGACTGGTCGGCATAGAGGTGCCCTCGGATAGTGTCTATACCCATCTTGCGCAGGCTTTCCACAAATGCTTTCAGGTCGTCGGTACCGAATCGCGGGTCCAAACCGCCCACACAGTAAACGTCTCCGGTCAATGTGCGGTTCTCTATGTTGCCTGTATAGCACAGTTCGGTGCGAAAACGGTAGTCTCCACCGAGCTTGTCGATGGCCGTAATGGCCGTGATGACCTTCATTGTGCTGGCTGGCCGCATGGTTTGGCGCTCGTTATAGCGGTAGAGTACGGAGTCGGCTGTAAGGTCATATACCATCAATCCTAGTTGCGAAGTCTTCAGCATGTCGCTTTGTAGCAGTATGTCTAGATGGTGTTGTACGTATTGTGGCCACGGCAATGCTATAGAGTCTTTGTCCAAACTCGCAAAAGCAGTGGAGTCGGTGGCGCTGGATAGTTCGTCGTCTTCGGTGTTGTGGTCATCTGTCTGTGCCTGTAGGGGCAGGCAAGCAGCAAATGTTATGAAAAGCAGAAATAACTTTCCGACAGCTTTTCTATTGAATTTCGTCATGTTGTTTTAGTCTCTTGTTCAGTTCGTTTCGGAAAGTTTCCTCGTTGTCGGGTTGTAAACTGGTCAGGTGACCGTTCCCATATTCTAGCAATAAGTAGTGTGATAAGCCAAAAGCTGAAGTCATTTGTGTGACACGCACGACTTCACTCACCCTTATGGTGATGGTTTTTGAAAAACGCCCATGATTTATTTGCAACACGTCATCGACTCCCTGCATGTCGAAAATGTAGACAGTGTGGAGCAAACGTTCGGTCATCAGCACGATGGCAATGGCTGTAAGAAATCCCGGAATGGGCATTTTGAGCCAGAAAAAATAAAAAGCCAACAATGCAAAGATGATGATGGAACAGACTGAGATAGGCGTGAGACGCTGATGGAACACTCTCCTCATAATCCTCTTTGATAATGATTGTCTGCAAATTTACGAAAAAGACGGAATATATCAAAGACTTACAGACAATTTAGCACAATGCTCCTTGTACGGTATTTAGACGTAAATGCAGAAGTAATCTTGTCTACTTGTCAACTCGTAAACTTGTAAACCAGCTGTCTGCAAGGCCGCAGCAATCTTGCTGTCTCGGCTAGACAGCGATGCTGAAAAGGCTAGCCAGTAATGCTGTCTCGACCTTGCAGCAGCCTCATCCCGATTTCCTTTAAAGGGGGAAGTCGGAATTTTAGAGTGAAGAATGATATTTTTTACACCTTCGATTGGTATGCTTTGAGCAGCCATGCCTGCTGTTCGGCTATGGTCATGTGGCTGTTGTCCAGTTCGATAGCGTCGTCGGCCTTGCGCAGCGGACTTACTTCGCGGTGCGAATCAATGTAGTCGCGCTCCTGAACATTACGGAGTATCTCATCGAAATCGACAGGCATACCTTTTTGTTTCAACTCGTCGAAGCGACGTTGGGCACGTACTTCGGCCGAAGCTGTGACGAAAATCTTGAGTTCTGCATCCGGAAATACGGTGGTACCGATGTCGCGTCCGTCCATTACGATGCCTTTCTCCTGTCCCATTTTCTGCTGTTGAGCCACGAGAGCTTGGCGCACGAAGGGAATAGCTGCGATGGGACTGACGTGGCTACTCACCTCAATGGTGCGGATGTCGCGCTCTACCAGTTCACCGTTGAGATATGTATCGGGTGCACCGGTGGCTTGATTGAATTTAAAAGAGATGTTGATTTGAGGTATCAGTTGCTCCAAACGTGCCGTATCGATGCTTCCGTCGGTTGCAAAAAGGCCATTGCGAAGGGCAAAAAGCGTGACGGCTCGGTACATAGCACCCGTATCTACATAGATATAACCTATCTCTTTGGCCAGATTCTTGGCCATGGTACTTTTGCCGCAAGATGAAAAACCGTCAATGGCGATGGTGATTTTATTCATTGTTTTTTATTTTATTCGATAGTTCGAGTAATTGATTGCTTGATGATTTATAAGCTGTAAGCCACGTTTATCGTGATAGAATTGCTGCTCACATGATATTTGCCATAGGCCAAATTGAGCTTGAAGCGTTCCAAATTAAGACCTGCGCCTAGACTCCAACCGGCTCCATGACTGCTTTCCTCGCGTTTGGTGTTGATGATTTTCATCTCGTTGGCACGTCTGAAATTGTAGCCGGCGCCCACCCAAATATTGTCACTGAGAAGCAATTCGGCACCCATCACGGCATGATAAAGGAGTTTGTAGTCCCAATGGTTCAGGTCTACGAGTGTGGCAGAGAGACGCAGTGGTGCGTTGAGGAATCGCTTACTTACGCCCAATTGCACGTCGATGGGCATGTGTTCGTAGATGTTATCGTAGGCTTTCAGCTGTCCGCCAAGGTTTTTAACCACGAATGATGCCGACCAGTCTCGGTCGCTATCGTAGTAATTGAGGCCCAAGTCTACACCCATGGCTATCGAGTTGTAGTCGCCGATGTACGATGTAATGAACTTGGCAGCGATGCCACCGGCTATCCGATCGGTCAACATATAAGAGAAATATCCGGTCATGGCGATGTCTCGTGCGCCGAATTCACCAGTCTGGATGTTGTTCTCGTCTACCTGTTTCATCTTCCCGTAGTCGATATATTGCCCTGAAACGGCCCATGAGGCACGCTCGCCAATATTGCGATTGAAGGCAGCCGAGGACGTATTGACGCCCGACATGTAACTCATAAAATTGAAATTAATGGTCTTATCGGTGACCGATGAAAGTAAAGCGGGATTGCTGAAAATGAACGATTCGTCGTCTTCGATGATGGAGATGTTGTCTCCACCGAGGGCAGCAGCATGTGCGCCGACGGGCAGTCGGAGGAAGTTGTACCCCGTCAAGCTCTCTTGTGCAAAGGCTTGAAAGGCTGCGATGCTGAGTAAAAAAGCGAAAGCGACTCTTTTCATTGAATTTTTTCCTAATTATTTGGCAAAGATACTGCTTTTCCAAATATAAGAAGTAACTTTGCGTTGTTTAATCAGTATTGTAACGTTGAAAGGTGGATATTATTGCCATACTGCTTAGCAAGACTACCAATAGGAAACCTAACAGCATGTGAAGTACCTCGCCCCACAGTGTTATGACGACTAGTCGCTTTGGAAGAAAAGAAATCATATAAGGCCAATTTGGAGGACAAACGTCTTACAATGTTCCTCATCGGACTCGTATTGGTGCTGTCTGTGTGCTTCGTAGCATTGGAATATACCGCCACGACAAACACGGATAGTGCCAAGAGTTTGATAGATGATGATGCCCAAGACGACTTGGAGTTGATGTCGGCCATAGACCGTCAAGATATGATTTCGGCTGCTCCGACACAGGTTTCACGTAGTGTGACCAATCGGGTGAAGCCTGTTGAACATGTGACGGAGGTTCCCGATAGGCTCAATCCTAATACGGGTGAGGCCGAACAAGATGCCAATGCAGCCGGAGCACAGGTAAAAAGCGACGAGACAGAGACTCAAACACCGCCCACGGTAGTGGCTTTGAGCCAGAACGATGAGCCGGTGAGCTTCCGAATCGTACAGCAATTGCCTGAATATCCGGGTGGCATGGTGGAGTTTATGAAGTGGTTGACGCGGAATTTGAAATATCCTGTGTCGGCTCAACAGGCTAGAATACAAGGTAAGGTGGTCGTTTCGTTCATCATCAACAAGGATGGTTCGATTGCTGATGCGCATATAGACAAATCTGTACATCCCTTGCTTGACCGCGAAGCACTGCGTGTGGTGGGAATGATGCCGAAGTGGAAGCCCGGTATTATGTATAATAAACCTTGTCGAACCATGTTTGCCATACCCATCAACTTTAACCTATAGAAATAAAAGAATACTATTCACATGAACCAAACAACTCAAGATATGATATTAACAGCAGACGAGATATTGGCAAAAGTCAATACCTATTTAGACCAATTGCCGTATGATAGAAAGCCCACAGTGCTCTACGACCCCGTGAAATATGTTCTTTCCATTGGTGGAAAGCGTATCCGTCCCACGCTCATGCTGTTGGCTTACAATCTTTATAAAGACCATCCGGAAGACATACTTTCCTCGGCTTGTGCACTGGAAACATACCATAACTATACGTTATTGCATGATGATTTGATGGATGAGGCCGAAGTTCGTCGTGGCAAAGAGACTGTTCATAAGCGTTGGAGTGCGAATGCTGCCATCCTTTCGGGCGACTCTATGCTTGTCTTGGCTTATGAACACATGCTTCAATGTGGCGAGAAGCATTTGAAAGAGGTACTTGACCTGTTCACCGAAACGGCTTTGGAGATAGGCGAGGGACAGCAGTACGATATGGATTTTGAGACTCGTAACGACGTCACGGAAGCCGAATATATTGAAATGATACGCTTGAAGACGAGCGTGTTGTTGGCTTGTGCGATGAAGATAGGAGCTATTTTGGCAGATGCTTCGGCCGAAGATGCCGACAATCTGTATCGCTTCGGTGAGCAAATAGGGTTGGCATTCCAGTTGCAAGACGACTTCTTGGATGTGTACGGAGACCCTGAAGTGTTCGGTAAAGCGATTGGTGGAGACATTATAAGCAATAAGAAAACTTATATGTTGATTAATGCTTTCAACAAAGCGGATGCTCGCCAGCATGCCGAACTCACTAAATGGGTGAAAGCAAAAGAGTTTGATAAGAAGGAGAAAGTGGCTGCCGTGACCCAACTCTATAATGAAATGGGTATCGATAAGTTGGCACTTGAGAAGATAGAATATTATTTTTCACAGAGCGAGAAATACTTGGAAGCCGTGAAAGTACCGGCTGAACGCAAGGCAGAATTGGCGGCTTACGCTCGTAGAATGATGAAGCGTCAAAGTTAAAACAGAGTTTGTGATATGCCCTACAGACGTTTGCCGAAAACCGATACAGCCCGCCTAAAAGCATTGAAGACCTTGTTGGACTGCAATGATATATACACTGTGCGCAATCGCTTCGTTGATTGGAAGACCATCAATGATTCACAGACGATGTACGAACAGTTGTTGACGGCCAACTCGCAGTATCAGCTGTGCTTCCAAGCGCAAACTCGTCAGACGGCAAAAGTGGATAAGGTGCAACGCAAGGCTTTCATGTATCTGAGTCATTTTGTACAGGTATTGCTTATGTCAGTGGAACGTGGAGAAATTAAACGGCAACGATTGCTACTCTATGGACTGTCTGTAGATACGTCATCTCTGCCCGATATGAAGACTGGTGATAATCTTATCACATGGGGAAGTAAGGTGATTGAAGGCGAAAAAGCGCGTATCAAGGCTGGTGGACGGCCTATCTATAATCCAACGATAGGCATGGTGGCCACGCATTATGATATTTATCGTGATGTCTATGAGCGTCAACAGCAAGCTCAAGCTCGCACGCAAGAGGCACGAGAACGCTTGAAAGAGCTTCGTCCGAAGGTGGATGAAGTGCTTCTAGACTTATGGAATCAGATAGAGAAGCATTATGAGAACGAGCCACCAGAAGTGAGATATGTCGCGTGTAGGAAGTTAGGAGTAGTGTATTATTATCGTCGTCACGAGGAACATCTTTATTAATTTATGGCTTATACATTTATAGATACCCATACACATTTGGATGGTGAGGAGTTCAAAGAAGATCTTTCGGCTGTGATGCAACGTGCTCAAGCGACTGGAGTATCCAAAGTTTTCATTCCCGCAATAGACTTAAAGTCGGTCGATACGGTGTTGGCGGTGTGCCAATCGTATCCCGGTTTCGCTTATCCTATGATAGGATTGCATCCCGAAGAAGTGAAGACCGACTGGCGAGAGGTGCTCAGCGAGATGAAGAAACGCCTTTCCCAACCCCATCCTTTCATTGCTGTTGGCGAGGTGGGATTGGATTATTATTGGACTCGCGATTATGAAATGGAGCAGTTGGAATGCTTCGAAGAGCAGGTGAAATGGTCGATAGAATATCGCTTACCATTGATGATTCATTGTCGAAAGGCACAAAACGAGATGGTGAATCTGTTGAAGAAATACGACAAAGAACTGCCTGGTGGCGTGTTCCATTGCTTCACCGGCAACGCCAAAGAGGCTGAACAACTGTTACAGTTCGATAAATTCGTGCTTGGAATTGGTGGTGTGCTGACCTTTAAAAGTAGTCATCTGCGCGAAGATTTGCCTGCAATGGTGCCTTTGGATAGAATCGTTTTAGAAACCGACAGCCCTTATATGGCACCCGTTCCGCATCGTGGAGAGCGCAATGAAAGTGCTTTTGTGAAGCTTGTATTGCAACAATTGGCTATTAGTTATGGTGTTTCCGAGGAGCAGGTTGCCATCCAAACCAATGCCAATGTGAAGCGCATATTCGGCATCGAATAATCTTTTATCTATTTTTGAAGTAAAAATAAGGTTTTATTTTCTTATTTCCATGTTATTTATTAAGTTTGCAATCGAATTTTAAACAGATATCATGACAACATTAACCATTGCAATTGTCATTACGTTCGTTATAGGTTATTTCTTCATAGCCATTGAAAGCGTAGCAAAAGTAAATAAGGCTGCCATCGCATTATTGATGTTTGTAGCTTGTTGGACACTCTTTATGCTCGATCCGGGAAGTTACATTACCGGTCTTAGTGGGCAAGCATTGATAGACGCTGTAGGCACTGCTATCGAGCATCATCTAGGTAGTACGTCCACAACTCTCTTCTTTTTGATGGGTGCCATGACCATTGTAGAGATTGTAGATCAAAACGGTGGTTTTAATTTTGTGCGCGATAAACTACGCTCAAAGACCAAACGTGGGTTGCTATGGAAGATCGTTGTGATGACATTTTTCCTTTCCGCAATCCTCGATAACCTCACGACGAGCATCGTTATGATTATGATTTTGCGCAAGTTAGTGCATAACAAGAAAGACAGAATGATATATGCTTCGTTGGTTATCATCGCTGCTAACTCTGGTGGAGCGTTCTCTCCAATAGGCGATGTCACTACGATTATGCTGTGGAACAAGGGAGTTATCACTGCATTAGGGGTTATCTCGGAAGTTTTCATACCGTCCGTTGTATCGGTGATAGTTCCTGCTTTGTTGTTACAAATTATGTTGAAAGGGCAGTTGGAAGACACTGATGCCAAGGTGAAGTCTGATTATGAGGTGCTCGACTTCAATAGCTCGCAGCGCAAGATGATTTTCATCATCGGTGTAGGTGGCTTGGTATTTGTTCCCATCTTCCGTTATCTGACAGATCTCCCTCCCTTTGTGGGCATCCTGTTGGTACTCGGTGTGCTGTGGACAACAACCGAAGTATTTTATCGTAAGCTGGGTTCCGGACATGAAGGAATGCAAAAACGTGTCACCAATTTGTTGAGTCGTATTGATATGTCGACCATTTTGTTCTTCTTAGGTATCCTCATGGCCGTTGCATGTTTGGAAGAAATAGGCGTTCTAACGGCTTTGGGACAAGGTTTGAATGTGGCATTCGATGGCAACCATTACGCTGTAACGGGTATTATTGGTGTGCTTTCAAGTATCGTAGACAATGTGCCTTTAGTGGCAGGATGTATGGGTATGTACCCTGTAACACCTACAGGTGATATGGCTATTGATGGTATCTTCTGGCAGTTGTTGGCTTACTGTGCTGGTGTTGGAGGCTCAATGCTCATCATTGGAAGTGCAGCCGGGGTCGTTGTCATGGGGTTAGAGAAAATTACTTTTGGCTGGTATATGAAGCATATCTCATGGATTGCATTCGCAGGATATATTGCTGGAATCTTCTCTTATTGGTTGCTTCGCACCTTTATTCTTGTAACTCCTATCTAAAGAATATCGCTCCGAGTTATCCTTTCGGGGATACTCGGAAAGTCAGATGTCTCATCTGATGACCTCCCCATGCTGAATCGTTGGCGTATTGGAATCCCACTCGCTTGTAAAGATGTTCAGCATGGGGATTTCCTTTGTCTACCAATAGTCCCACCAAAGGTATCTCCAAACTCTTGGCTCGGTCGATAGCGGCCTTTAATAGTAGGGTGGCGATACCTTGACCGCGATATTCTTGTCGCACACAGAGGCTGTCAATATAGAGCTCGCCAGATTCTGTCTCATCGTCCATATTACTGAAATCGCGACCAAAAGCATCTTTCGCCGCTTGTATAAAAGCCTTTCTTAACGAGTGGAGTTGTCCACCATCGTATGTAATACAAACTCCAATGATTTCCTCTTGAGCTGTAACAGCCACCAGCGCGTTGCGATAACTGTATTGACTATCGTCTCGTCGGATGAGCGAAATCATCATTTCTCTGAAATCATCGAGTGTATGTTCCGGTCCCGCAAAGTATTGACAACATTCAGTATTCATTGCTTCCATGATGAGTGGAGCTATCTGTGGTGCCATATCGGGGTTTGCTTGGTGTATCTGTATCATATTATAATAGGTGTATCAAAGTTATATCCATTTTTAGGATAAGCAAAGATACGAAAAAAAAGCGAGCCCTGTCAATAGGTACTCGCTTTTATTATAAAAGTCTCTGAATGTTTTTTCTTATAGAGGATATTCCTCGAAAGCGTAGAGAACGGTCGATAAATAGCGCTCTCCCGTGTCTGGTAACAGGGCTACGATGGTCTTACCTGCATTCTCCGGACGCTTGGCTATTTGTGCGGCAGCATAGGCAGCGGCTCCCGAAGAGATTCCTACGAGCAGACCGTCTTGCTGTGCTAGCTGTCTTCCGGTGCGGATAGCGTTGTCGTTTTCCACTTGGAACACCTCGTCAATGACTGCGGCGTTGTAGGTATCTGGGATGAAACCGGCACCTATACCTTGAATCTTATGAGGGCCGGGAGCACCTCCGCTCAGTACCGGAGAGTCTGTTGGTTCTACGGCTATCACCTTGACGTTGGGATTATGTTCCTTCAATCGCTTGCCAATACCCGATATAGTACCGCCTGTTCCCACGCCGGCTACGAATATATCCACCTTTCCGTCGGTCTGATTCCAAATCTCTTCACCCGTCGTCTCATAATGTTTCTGTGGGTTGGCAGGATTGATGAACTGGCCAAGAATTACAGCTCCCTCTATTGAATCGCGCAGTTCCTCGGCTCTCTTGATAGCCCCTTTCATACCATCCTTTCCACTGGTGAGTTCTACTTTGGCACCGTAAGCCTTCACGAGGTTGCGACGTTCCACACTCATCGTTTCGGGCATGGTGAGGATAAGTTTGTATCCTTTCACGGCAGATACCAATGCCAAGCCCACACCGGTGTTTCCACTGGTTGGTTCGATGATGGTTGCACCGGGTTTCAAGATACCTTTCTTCTCGGCATCTTCAATCATGGCGAATGCTATACGGTCTTTTACACTGCCGCCGGGATTGAAAGATTCTACCTTGGCAATGATGGGATTGCCGAGTCCGTTGGCTGTTGAAAACTTGTTAAGTTGTACAAGTGGAGTCTGACCGATAAGGTCAGTTATTTGTTTTACGATGTTTGACATAATGCTGTATTTTAATTGTTGTGATATTCTTATAACGTTGTTTTGTTGTATTATTGTATTTTGCAGAGAGTCATTTGGAGTTTCTTTATTCGACTCTCTAGCGATTTCTTGTCTTATTTTATCCTACGTAGTCGAACGCTTCGTCCAGTGCATCGATGAGATCTTCCACATGTTCGGTACCGATACTGAGTCGGATGGTCGATGGATAGATGTGCTGTTCGTTCAATTCCTGTTCCGATAGTTGTGAATGGGTGGTTGTTGCTGGGTGGATTACGAGCGATTTCACGTCAGCCACATTGGCTAGTAGCGAGAAAATACGCAGATGGTCAATAAAAGCCCAAGCCGCTTCTTGTCCGCCCTTTATCTCGAATGTGAAGATAGAACCGCCTCCATAGGGGAATAACTTTGTATAGAGTGTGTGGTCGGGATGGCTTTCCAGCGCTGGATGGTTGACGCGTTCTACCTTCGGATGAGTTGCTAAATACTCCACAATCTTCTTTGTATTGTAGGTGTGGCGCTCCACACGAAGACTCAACGTTTCCAATCCTTGCAATAGAATCCATGCGTTGAATGGCGAGATAGCTGCTCCGGTGTCGCGTAAGAGCACTGCCCGGATGCGAGTAACAAAAGCTGCTGTACCGGCTACGTCGGCAAATACGGCTCCATGATAGCTGGGATCGGGCTTGCCCAGTGATGGGTATTTGTCGGCATTGCTTTTCCAGTCGAATCTTCCACCGTCTACAATGACACCTCCAAGCGAACTTCCATGTCCACCGATAAATTTCGTTGCTGAGTGCACCACGATGTCGGCACCGTGCTCAAGCGGACGAATTAAGTAGGGCGTTCCGAACGTATTGTCTACGATAACCACTGTGTTATGCTTGTGAGCTATTTTGCTGATACGGTCGATGTCGGTGACGCTGGCATTTGGATTGCCGAAAGTTTCGAGGATTATGGCTTTGGTATTCTCCTTGAAAGCGGCATCTATCTCTTCTAAGTTCGATGGGTCGACCACTGTAGCCGATACACCTTGCGTGCTCAGCGTGTGCTGAATCAAGTTGAATGTTCCGCCGTAGAGGTTGTTGGCTGCTATGATATGGTCGCCATTACGAGCTATATTTTGCAGTGAGTAAGCGATGGCTGCTGCTCCCGATGCTACTGCCAATCCTGCCACACCACCTTCGAGTGCTGCCACACGAGCCTCGAAAACTCCTTGGGTAGAATTGGTGAGACGACCATAGATGTTTCCGGCATCGCGCAAACCGAAACGGTCGGCTGCATGCTGTGCATCGTGGAACACGTAAGAAGTTGTCTGGTAGATTGGCACAGCGCGTGAGTCGGTCACGGGGTCGGCCTGTTCTTGGCCTACATGCAGTTGCAATGTCTCAAAGTGTAGTCTCTTCTCGTTGCTCATAATAGCTTCCTTTCTTTTGTTAGTTACTTTTGTATTTATCCAACACCAAGAGCTCGACTTCGGCACAAACTCCTCAAGACATGAAATACGGTGGTATAGAGAGTTTAAGAGGCGGATATTGTCAAATATTCACTCCAATCCCAACCATGTACATCTTGCCAACATTGGCCGTGATCGGTGTCTTTATGGCAGTCTCGATCGTTATCTTTCCCAATCTCGTACCTAATCCGTATGCTATATAGTTATCTTCGTCTCCCCAATGGGTACCCATTCTTAAGCTAAGATAACGGCATACGCTGTAGGCTGCGCCCATCGAGAAGATGTAGCTGCTTTTGACGCGTCCATTGCCCACATAGGCTCCAGATTCTACAGCGACAGTAAGTTTTTGGTTGCCCCATGTTGGTAAAGAGATGTTTCCGCCTATATATACGAGTGGGGTAAGCATTTTGGTGGTGTTCTGATAGCTGTAAAAGCCAACGTCTCGGATTCCCAAGGCGGCGGTATATGCCATGTTGTGCCAATGTGAGGAGTAGGCTGCACCTGTGCTCAGCGCACAGCCATTTGTAGTCAACAATGTCCTCTCGCTCATCAGTGCCGCCGTGGCATATACGGACAGGCTGCTGTTTAGTTGCAAGGCGTATCCCATGTCGAATGAGAAGCTACGCATGCATTTCCCGTTTCCAGGCACCTGGTTCATGTCTTTATCCACGTTTTGTTCCAACTTGCCCATGTCAAGGTATCGCATTCCTACGCATATAGCCTGTTTTTCACGTCGCCAAGTCATGGTGAGCGTGTGCCATGTGTAGTTGTTGACATGCTCGGCATTGTCAATGTAACCAAATTGATAGTCAGCTCTCATAGACGTGTCTTCCGTCATGAAAATATTGGATGGCTGTGTGTAGACGTAGCAACCGCCATCTCGCAAAGTTGTAGTCCCGCCCATACTAAGGGAGTGGGGTGATGAGGGTAGGTCTGTGATGGGAAAAGGTCGGCCTTGCGCCATCGCGTGGCATGAGACGAGGCATCCGACTACGATGAGGAGATATTTATTCATGGAGTTAGTTTTTAACGAACATTTCTTGGTAGGTCTTGCCTTGGCAGGTTATGTAGAGCGTGTATTGCCCCACCGTGAGGCTTGACACATCCATTGAATAAGTGCGCTTGTCGGCATCTAATGAAGAAGTGTCAAAAGCGTTAGCTTTAACCAGTTTACCCGCCACATTCCTTATTTCCCACTTTACATGGCCATCAATGGTATCTCCCACCTTGAGATATAACGTTCCAGTGGTCATCGTGGGAAACAAACTGTATATACCTTCGTTCCGATATACAAACACGTCGAAGGTCATCGTGCAGCTCTGTCCGTGCTTGTCAGTGGCTTTTATGTGTATTTGTCGCTGTCCCCACGTGGAGCCCATCACGTTCATACGACCATCTTTGACGGAGATATCTGTTCCCTGGTCTTCACTGTTCATTAGTTCGTATCGAACTGAGTTCACGTCTTCGTCGTCCGTTATTTCGCGTAAATCAATTTGCGTGCACTCACCCAACCGCAGTCGTATTTTCTGCGCCTGACTCTTCATCGAGGGGACTTTATCTGCCACCACCTCTATGATGAATTGATAGGAACTCTTGGCGCCAAACTCGTCTCTTGCGCTGACAATGACTGGATAAACGCCCGGCATGTAATGTTTGGCCTCTATGCGTATATTTACCCCGGATTTAGTATGGACGATGCGCAATCTATCAACAGTACTGAAGGCCACAGTCCATTTATGGTTCTCAGGGTCTTCGATGCGCAGCGTGATGTCTTTGGTGTCATTGCCGGCTAACGTTATGCGCTCGCTTTCGATGTCTGGCGTGATTTGTGGTGGTGTATTGTTGAGCGTCGCAATGCTGTTTGGCAACACAGTCAAAGTCGATTGGTGTCCATTCCTCGCCTCTGCCAATATGCCAAAATAATATTTTGTGTTGTTATCCAAATGCGTGATGGCATATTGAAACACTTGGTTGTCTGTGGCAAATTGGGCAGGAATGTTGTACGCTTGGACATCCTTGTTGGTGTAATTGGCTGTTGTAATGGGATTTTTGGAACAGTAGAGCACATATTTTTGTAATGAGCCATCAGCCCCATTGTTTTTTGATGTCCACGCCAGCCTTATTTTACCATAATCGGGTGTAGCCTGATTGACAAGGAAAAAGGGTGCTGCGGGAGTTGTGTCGTGGTCGTAATCGGCCAGTGCCATGAGTGCGTCGGCATAGCCACTGCCCATGGAGTTGCGATATGTCTCGGTTAAATACTTGTTGTAATCTATTGGGCGAACACCTGTCAATAGTCTTTCCCTAAGTTGTTTGGCGGTGAAATGCCCGTTGCCGTATTTAGAAACGATAAGTGCCGCAATGGCCGACACGTGTGGTGTGGCCATTGACGTGCCTTGCATATAGGCATAGCCTCCATTGGGATGAGCCGTGGTGGCAGGCACGGTGCTCAATATGGCAGACGTGGGCTGGCCGTCCTGCAACGGATAAAGCCCATTTACTGGTTTTGAACCACCTGGTGCCGAGATGTCGGTCCACGAACCATAGTTGGTGTACCAAGATGCACTAAAATCGGGGTTGAAAGATGATACCGACACCACGGACGATTCCGCCGAAGGCATGCTGGGGGCGGATGTGGCATCGTTACCGGCAGCAAATACCACCAATCCACCTTGCATCAATGGTTTGTCGGTCTTGTCGCCACCTGCGTAGGTGTTAAAATAATGGATGGCATCTTTAATAACTTGTGGCGTTTGTTTCATAATGCGATCGTATCCCCATGAGTTTTGGCTGATTATTGCTCCGTTATTGGCACCATATACTATCGCCGCCGCTTCGCGGTTGCGGTCTCCCGTGCCGATGGTTTCCGAGGAGTGTTTGTCAGATGGGTCGTAATTGGGATTGTTTCTGAATATCTGACAGCACATCAGTCTGACCCCCGTGTCGGGATTACCATTGCCTCCTGCTATGCCGCTGATGCCCTTTGCGTTGTTGTTGCGAGCGGCGATAATCCCCGCGACATGCGTAGCGTGTCGCGTGGGAGTAATGAGCGCACTGTCTTCCGTAAAGTTATAACCGTACACATCGTCTATATATCCATTATTATCGTCGTCAATGCCATTGCCTGGTATTTCATTTTTGTTAATCCAAATGCTTCCTTGCAAATCTTCATGATGAATGTCTATGCCACCATCCACAACGGCAACGACCACTGACGGGTCGCCGGTTGTTTGCCGCCAAGCCGCTTCGGCATTGATGTCGGCATGTGTAATACTACTTGTGATGCGCTTTCCCGTACCGTCGGTATAATTCCCTATATTGCCATTGTTATGTAGATTCCACTGTTTGTCGTACAAGGGGTCGTTAAAATATGTGCTCTCGTTTGCTTGTGTCTGAGAGTTGTCATCGCTTGGTATGTATTCAGAGTTTTCCAAAACAGCATGGTAAGCAGGCTCGGTATAGTCTGCGATAGATTCTAATTGATTTTGGGTAGCAGCCCTTGTTCCACACATTTTGGTGCTGTCCATGGCGACGGAGTACCATGTGTTGAGCGCGGCGGCTCGTTGCCTATGCTCATCCTTTCCGACAAAGGGAAAGATACGATCTATCTTATTGGCTCCGACATCATGCAAATATTTATCCAGCAAGTCACTTCCTGTTGGTGTGGACAGCGTGTTTTTTGAGTTATCTATTTGCTGTATGATACATGCTTTTAGCTTGATATTAAGCCTATTAGGTATTATAGAGACATTACGCGATTCCGTTTGACTTGTCAGATCGGTGTTAGTTATCGTGTCGGTGCATGCCGTAAAGGCGACAATGGCTGTTGCTGCCAATAACTGTTGGGCAATATGAAAGCTGTATGTTATGCTGTTTGAGAACATGATACAAGTATAAGAATTAGAAGAAGTAGAACAAACTACAGTGCATTGCTGTTATTTTTCGATAGTCAGAGCGCATGTAGGACAAGGTTGTTTTGATGCCGAACCATTGCCTTCCTTTTAGGTTTCGGGCATAGCCCATACGCATCGAAAAACGTTGTGCGTTCTCTCCACGCAGCAAATAGGGTGTGTAGGCATGGGCATTGACAAACTTGTCGAAAGGAATGGGCACCGAATAATAATTTTTTATTCCCTGCCGCATGTCGAGAAGAAAGTCTGCCACAAGACTGTTTCTAGTGTTGCTCATAGCATAGCCGGTGCCAAGCGATGGAGAAAATGAGTGATTGGTTATCTTCATTCGTGGCGAAACATAACTCTCTTGGTAACCATAATAGTTAGCTGCCGCCATCATGTATACCTGATGCTTTATGGACAAAGGCAGAATGTACTTGGCACGTAGGTCTACAGACTGGCTCCGAGCTTTATATAGCTGTCCGCTTCCCACTTTTTTCGCATCATAAATGTATTGCTCTTTATTTTGTATTTGGTTTTCGTAGATATTTTCCACACCTTTTTTGATATTTTCGTTGCCCATCAATTGTATGTGCAAGGATGAGCTTTCGAACCGTCTGTCCAGTACTACTTGTTGGCTGAACCTGTGGGTGTGAAGTTCGAATAGGTTTTTGAACGAAGTCTCCTCAGTGCAGGCGTGGCGGTAATTGTATGACAGATGGGTGGCAACGGCCCATTCGTCTTCAGTTTTCCCGTCTCTTTGCCAGAGCATTTCGGTCGTAACCCCTTCTGTCTTTTGTGTCCTTCCGTATGCCAACGTGCCTTTGCTCTCCTGACGATGCCATTGCCCAAATCCATAAAACTGGAAAAAACGTATGCCATCTGACACCGTGTTGGCCGATATGGACTGCCTGTTTAGCTCGGGCGTTACTTTGATGGCGTAAAGATTTTGGCGGTGAACGTATGCCATGTTTAGTCCCAATGTTAACCAATAAGAGTAATTTGACTGCTTGGGGTTGTCCGGACGTGACTGCGCAATGCCTTCATATAGGGCATCGATGCCATAGTAGAGCCTGCCCAATCGGAAGCCGTAGCCACCTTTAAGATAATAAACTTCTTGGCGCAGCCATCCCTTGGACAGAGTGTCACCTACAAAATAGGGTTTGTAAAGTTCTGGTTGGGTGGCATAATTATATGTCACACCGTCTTTGCCACGGTATATGTAAGTCGCGTTTCCGAATATGGTACCATGATTGGTGCGGTATGTTCCTGATGCAGCAATGTCTCCATCAAAGAGTTTGCATCCATTGTACGACAGGTATTTACCCGATGTATTGACATGGTTAATGCTTGATTTGAGTATATTGACATTATCGCGACGGCAGCTTTTAAAGTAAGTGCTGCTATCGTTGAGCGATTGCATAAATTGAAAGAGCGCGGCATTCTCACGCATAAGATATACAGCGCTGTTCTCAATATCAGTATTATGAAATGGCATTGGCTCAACATAGGGGGAACTGGCCAACCTGTCTCCACTCAACAGATAGGTTAAGTTGTTCTGCGCGAAAATATTTTGAACGCTAATAGATAGCAACAAGCCGATAATGTAAATAGGTATTCTCATATTGCTTAAAAAAAGTTGACCGTGAGTTCTGCGCCAAAGAATGGTTTGTGCCAGCTTCTCGTCGTTTGATAATATGCATTTACATATTTAGGATTAATCTGTATAATATTGTTGGCGAAGAACGAAAGTTTGAACGAGCGCCCCATCTCCTTTGTCAATTTTATATTCCATAGAAGCGAGACGGGAGCCTTGTTTACGTTGTACCGAGCACCTGTAAATTCGCGTTTGAGCGATTGGAGTATTGGATTTCGTTCCAATTCTTCATAGCGAAAACGATGAATGACACCATCACAATCGAGGTAATTTGCCGGATATATATCGACATCCTTACCTAATCTGCTTTTAGTGAACCATACGGTCTGTATAAAATTGGTAAAGATGAGTTTCCATTGGGGTAGCCTTGTGTTAATCCACATGTTGGTATTGAGGCTTGAAGCATATTTTTTCTCAAATCCATCGTACAGTCCCACGTAGGGATAAGGCTTGTCGTCATGGATAGTGCCTGGCCAATACATGACAGGAACACCATCGGTATAGATGGTATGATAGTAAGCGCCATTGACCTCTATGTCTGACTTTATTGCAGTTAGGGTGGGAATGTGTATTCGGTATTCCAATCCTTTTTTGATTACTTTCGCGCTGTTTTTGGGCATTCGATTAGATAAAAAAGAGTGCATGGTCCGAGAGAGGAAGTCTTGGCGCGAGGGTTTTGTGCTAATAGGATGTTTCAATTGATAATAATAGGTATATGTCACTGGCTCGTATTGCGTGAAGTATTCGATGCCATCGCTTATCTCTTCATGAAACGCCGACAGGTTTATTTTCCATCCATGACAAGAAAAGTCGTAGCCTATTTCCCACTTTTTGTTTTTGTTTTCATGCAGATGCGGATTGGAGGGGTCGGCCATATGCGTGTCAAGTATGAGACGTCGCTTGCTCTCGTCATTGAAGTAGGCGTTCATAACCATCAAATCATGGTATACCTTATCAGGGTACAGATAGTCGGCAGAGGGCAGCTTGTTTTCAACTCCATATCCTATGCGAAACGTGTTTTGCGTATGATGAGACCCTGCTATGGTATAAGCCAATTGTATGCGAGGCTCTAACAAAGGTTTGCCGTGCAGGTCATAATATTGTGGAAGATTGAGCATCATGGCCTCTCTAACGCCTATGCGCATGTTAACCTCGTTGCGTCGTGCCTGAAAACGCAATGTCATCTCTGCAAACGCAGCCTGATTGACCAATGCGGGGATGTCGCTGTTCTTGCGCGGACGTATGAAACTGCTTGTTGGAAATGGAGGACGTTGAGGGTTCATAATCGTTCCGTCTCCTAAGTTTTTGGTATAATTCAGAGAGGACCCGAGTAACAGGTTGTAGTTTAGGTGTTTGCTCCACTTACCAAATTTTTGTCCACAAAGTTGTGCGAATGTATTGATAGGACGATTGATAATTTCATAATATGTGTCGTAGGTAGATGGCAGGAAGATTCCGTCGTGCTCACCTTCGCCATAAGACTGTGGCATGGGAGTGACAGAGTGGTTGACAACATGCTTGTGATGTTCCAATTTGTTGTTGGTATAGTCTGTCGACGTCACCAATTCTATATAGTCAATCCATGGTAGTTCGAGAGCCATCTTCAGTTTGGCAGAGAAGTCAAGGCGTTGGTATAAAGTGTTATATTTCTCCTGATAAGCCTTAATCAACGCATCTGTCTTGTCGTTGTTGAATGATGTCACACAGCTTCCGCGCATGTTTAAGTCTATGGTTTTGCCCCACCACTGACGTTTGTTGTTATAATTGAGTTGTGTTGTGACGCGGTTGTACGCTCCGCGCGTGTCGGCAATATCTGCGGCAGACTGCACAATATCTGCGCCAATATATAGCGTTCCCAACTGTTCCGACAACAAAAAGCCCTTGCCAACATATGCCAATTTGTTTAAAGGGTCAAACTTAGCTCTTATCCTTAATGGGCTTTTGCCTTGCTTCAAATCTATTTTGATAGCTCCAGAGCTAAGGTTGCCTTCTTTGGCCGACGATATTCCTCGTGTTACCGTGATGCGTTCGATATGGTCTGTGGATATGGTTCGCAGGTCTATCCCGGTGTTGGCAGTCACATTGCCGTTAGGGTCAGCCATGGAAGATCCTGTCAGTCCGCTCAGCTGTATACGCATGCCATCATTTTGTATGGGCACTCCATTGATAGAAACGCCCATTCCAAAGGCCGTGGCAAGGTCTGTTCCCACCTGCCGAGAGCTGATAAGTGTGTTGTTTTGAATGTTGTTGCTGCCTATCTTTCCACCTGGTAACAATACAAAAATATCATTCAAAGACGTGGGTTGTATGTATTCTAAGGCTTCTTGGTTGATTGTGGCCTCACTTCCAATTTTGCTATTATATTTGGCGGTGACAGTAAAGTCGCGTAGCGTGACACTTTGCTCGAGCATCGCAACATTCAGAGACGTGGTGCCAGCCTTGACGCTTATCTCTTGTGTGGCATAGCCCATGCATGAAATCCTGATTCGGTAATCACCGCTAAAAGTGTGGCGAAAGATATACTGCCCCTGTACGTCGGCCATAACGCCCTTGCCAATATCTATAGCGTAGACGCTGGCAAAACTCACGGGTTGCATGGTCTTGGTATCGTATATTTTGCCTTGTAGGATGTTTTGTGCTAGTGAAACAGACGCGATACTTAACTGAAGCACAAGGGAAAGAAGCAATTTGTAACGCATAAAGATTAGAAACAATATATGAAAACGACACTAAGACGTATGCGTAATGCACCTTAGTGTCGTCGTTTAGTGCAGCAGATAAAGGGTTGCACGCTCTATCAGATGTCTATTTTTTGATATAGTTTTTCTGTCCATTGACTATAACAACAAAGTCGTCAGTGCTGTTGTTGGTATCTTGCAGATAACCTTTTTCGACCGTTTTACGTTGTACGAACAGACCTTTGAAACCGCCCATCATGCCCGGTGTGTCGTCAATCAATACGGCACCGCGATCAATGTTATTTGGCAGAGCCTTGTGAACGAGCGATCCTTTAGCACCAATCTCAACACCATCGATGATCGTATTGGTCGGAAGAATAACATAATCTTGCTTTTTTGGCATATAAGCATTGGGGTTGTTCATTGCCACCTTGTTCCCATTGCAATATTGAGTAGCATCTTCTTTTGTTTTTACAAGCATAATAGAGATGTCTCCTCCATACCCCCATTGAAAGGCTTGGAATGTAGAGAAGTTTACAATCATATTGTCTACCTCTGGATTGTCAACCGTCGTGGCATATTGGTGGGGAACAAAAATCTCGAAGTTGGCTCCTGTCAGATTACGCGCTTTCGCTTTCTTACCACCTTCGCTATGGTCTACGGCCGAGTGCGCAATGACTATACTTTGGCCGGGCTGCACGAGGTGTTCACGCCCTTTGCCGGGAATAGTGTAAAGCTGGCTGATGACAATTTTGTCCTTTTTAAGGTATTCGGCCATTTCTCCTGCTTCTGAATCATTAGGATCCGCGGCAATCGCAACACTTAGACCGTCTGCGTATAATGGTTGGTTGCTGATATTTTTAATGGTGAGATATTCTTCATAATAGTTTCGGTCGTATGCTCCATCGTTTGAGGAACAGTTGAAAAACAGTTCGTCCAAGACAAAGGTCTTAGCCAAAGTCTCAAAAATTGGTTTAACGGCAAGTTTCAGCTCTGCGTTCTTTTGGCTAAGAGTATAGTTGTCTACTGCACCATACATGGTACAGGCACCATTCTCCGCATCTTCGACTACCACTTTGTATGTACCCTGTGGCAGTGTTGTCGTGGCAATCCCTTTGTCGTTGACGGTAGCCGTAGTCATTGCTCCCGATTTTTGTTCGGTTAGTTTAACCTGAAACTTAGCGTACATGGAAGCGTCATTTACGCCTTCAATTTGTATGGATAGCGCACACAACTGATCTTGCTCATCTTCCGAACATGAATATAGCGTAATAAAGGAAAGTATGGCAATGAACATCCATAATAGCTTTTTCATTCTTAAATAATTTTAAAGGTTTGAATATGTATGACAAAATATTGCTTACAAAGATATAAGTAATAACTCTCTGCTACAATACCTAATAATAGGTATTTACTAATATTACTGTCCGCTAAACATAAAAAACCTCATCCCAACTCATTGATACATAGGAGTTAGGATGCTTTCAAGTTATTGACAAGCCCCCTATTCGTTTTCTGTTACCCCTGGCGGTGATTCAGCCGCTGCTTCAAGCATTAGTTTCATGTCTGCATCCGGCATATTGAAGAAATTATTCAAGTTGAGGTATTCCATAAGTACAATGCGCACCATAGTTGCCAGCCCGGAGAAACTCCACCGCCTCTGCAATGAGCTTTGCAGCAGTGACAGTAATAGATTGGCAATGAGTGTGACCCATACTTGAATCTTTATGGCGTTGGCACTCTCCCCATAGAAGTATCTAAGCGGGAAATCTTGCTTTATCTGTTTGAAGAGAGACTCTATCTGCCACCTCCTGCGGTATATGGCTACGATAGTCTCCATGGGCATGTCGAAGTCGTTGGTTAGCAAAGACACCAGTTTCGGTATCTTTCCCTTCTTGATGTCTGTTAATTCTTATTTTTCCTCTGTCACCGTGGCGTCTCGCTTGGATTTCGATTTCGTAACGAGCCAGACGCCAGTGAAGACGAGGATAACGGCTAAGCCTTGTGACCATTTAAACACGGCGATACCGGCCAAAACACTCACCGAAACCGATACTAACGGTTGCACATAGTTGTAGATACTCACCACCGTAGGGCGCAAAATGCGTTGTCCAATCATCGTTAGTATATAGCTAAAATACGTTCCGAAGAATACCACGAAGCCCACTTCCAACCATGTTTTTGTTGCTATGGCGTTCCAATCGGTTTGCATCACGTGATGACCGGAAAAAGGTAGAATCATGATAGCGGCCCATAAAAACATCCATTTGTTGATGGTGAATACTGAATATCGCTTGATAAGTGGGTTGAACAGGCTCAGATAGAGGGCAAAAGACAACTGTGCCCCCATACAAAGCAGGTCACCTCGGATGTCACCAACCTTGGAACTGGCTGCCGTCATGCTCGTTAAGATTAATATCAGAGCACCAATACACCCCAGTAACACACCTCCAACCTTTTTAGGAGTGATAGGCTCGTGCAGGATAACGAATGAGAGTATCATGGCAAAGATGGGCATTGAGGTGGTCATGATGCTGGCATTGCTGGGCGAAGTGATGCTTAATCCGATGGTGTAGCAGCATTGATTGCACACCAAACCGAACAATCCGGCACCTGCAAACCGCAGGATGTCGCGCAAGGGCACGTGTTCGTATGTCGTAAACAAGGATGTTATCCAAAACAAGATGGCTCCGCCCAATACACGGAAAGATACCAAATCTATTCCATCTATCCCATGTAGCATGGCATCTTTGCCTATCGGGGCCATCAATCCCCAAAATGTGCATGCGCCAAGCATGCTCAGATGGGCAATAAGTGGTTTGTTGTTTGTCATCGCTATAACTATATATTAAAAAGCGTTGCAAAAGTACGAATTTATTAGGAGCCTCTGTCGCGTGATGGAATATTTTTGCTAAATTTGTAGTAAACCAATTATGAGACTGTTATGTCTAAATACGCAGACTACATAGAGCAAATAGAAATCGAGTCATTGTGGAGTGGTGTGAAGCACGTTGTGTGGAATTTGGATCGTCGGGTGAACATCCTTAGTGGTGTGAACGGAGTGGGTAAGAGCACCATCTTGAACAAAGTGCTGAAAGGATTGAGCAGTGGAGGCGAGTTTCCCAGCCATATGCTCAAGGGCGTCAGGCTGAAAGTATCGCCCGTAGATGCCCGTTGGATACGTTATGATGCCATCCGTTCGTTCGATAGACCGCTGTTGAATCTAGACAGTGTGTCCAAGATGGAGGTGTCGCTTGCTACCGAACTCGACTGGCAACTGTTCCAATTGCAGCGTAAGTATCTCGATTATCAAGTGAACATAGGCAATCGTATCATCCAAACCTTGCAGAGCTGTGAACCCAATAGCGCTGAACAGGCGCAAGCATTCTCGGCTCCCAAAAAGCTGTTTCAAGACATGATAGACAGTCTGTATGCCGAAACGGGCAAGACCATCGTGCGTACCGAGAACGAGATACGGTTCTCACAATTGGGTGAAACACTCGTGCCTTACCAACTATCCAGTGGTGAGAAGCAGATATTGTGTATCTTGTTGACTGTCTTAGTGGAAGATAATCAGCCCTATGTACTCTTCATGGACGAGCCGGAAGTGAGTCTCCATTTCGAGTGGCAGAAGCAGTTGATAGACCTAATCCTAAAATTAAACCCCAATATACAGATTATCATGACCACTCATAGTCCTGCCGTCATCATGAACGGATGGATGGAACATGTGACCGAAGTGACCGATATAACCTTGTAAGCCTATGCCTAACCGTCTCAGTGCGAACATTAATTCGCAGTATTTTCGTGCGGCCAACCAGCTTACAGCCAAGCATGCACGCCGCAAGATTGCCGTTTATGTGGAGAGCTACGACGACATTTACTTTTGGCGCACGGTGCTTGGTGACTTCGAAGACGACACACGCTACTTTGAAATTATGCTTCCCTCGCGCGGTAGGCATTTGGAACGCGGCAAGAAGGCGGCCATCTCGAAGTTGCTAGAGGGAGTAGGGAGCGACATGATAGCGTGTGTGGACGCCGATTACGACTATCTGATGCAAGGGGCATCTCCGGCTTCTCAGCAAATGATGGAGAATCCTTACATCTTCCATACCTATGCTTATGCCATCGAAAACCTACAGTGCTATGCGCCATCGCTTCATAATGTGTGTGTGGCGGCAGTACTTAACGACCGGATGCTCTTCGATTTTGAGGCCTATTTAGCTACATATTCAGAGATTATATTCCCTCTCTTTGTTTGGAATATATGGTTTTATCGTAGTACACATTACCACGATTTCACCCTAACTGACCTCAATGCAATTATTGATATTGGTGATTTTCGCCTGCGGAATGTAGAGAGAGGATTGGACAACTTGCGGAAAAAGGTGGGGCGTAAGGCCGAAACTTTCCGCCATGCTTTCCCTGATGCCAAGGAAAGTTACCTACAGGTGAAGAACGACTTGAAGGCTTTGGGTGTCACACCACAGACCACCTATCTTTATATACAGGGGCATCACCTCTTCGATAGAGTTGTGGTTCCAATGCTCAACTCCGTTTGTCATCAGCTTTACAAGGAACGTGAAGACGAGATACGTAGGGAGGCTATCCACAACACACAGTATCGTACGGAGATAGCAGCATACGATGGGAGCACCGGAAACATAGCTGATTTATTGAAGAAGAATACGGGTTACAGGCAGTCGGAGCCTTTCAAGCGTATTCAAAGAGATATAGATGCCTATTTGGAAGGGCTTGTTTCTCACCCATAGCGTTTTACTTGGATTTACTGAAAAGCCCTCGCAGCAATGCTGCGAGGGCTTTTCAGTATTGTTGCCGAGGCTCAACAACGATGTTGCCAAGCCTCGGCAGCAATTTCATATTACTGTACTTGCTTCGGAAGAGCTACTCCTTGGTAAGCTTTGTTGCGCTCTTTACGAAGAATAGTCTGCATATCGAAGAGTGTTTCTGGGTTCTTGTTTGCCAGATTTTGTTGTTCTGATACATCGCTATGTATATTGTATAGCTGTGGCGTAGCAAGGTAACCGCTCTCAGCATCGCCTGCCCATTTGATGATAGGTTGGCCATCGCTCGCTTCGATATACTTCCAATTGTGAGTTCTGATAGACAGTGCGTGGTTGGAAGCTTGCTCTACTACCCAAGGACGACCGACGGTGTCGTCGCCTAAGAAAGTAGACATATAGTTGTGACTATCGGGAGCACTGCCTTGCGGAAGAGTTGCATTGACGAGCGATGCAAGCGAGCCCATCAAGTCGATGTGCGATAATAGTGCTGTAGAAGTCTGATTTCCTTTGATTTTTCCTTGCCAGCTGACGATGAACGGAACGGCTGTTCCACCTTCGAATGTGCTGTACTTGTTACCACGCCAAGGACCTGCTGGACGGTGACCGTTGAGCAATTCCTTCGCTTGGTCTACATATCCGTCGTCAAGAATAGGACCGTTGTCGCTTGTAAGGATGACAATGGTGTTGTCGGTAAGCCCAAGTTTGTCGAGTGTTTGCATGATTTGACCCACCGACCAGTCGAATTCTACGATGGCATCACCGCGTAATCCCATGCCACTCTTGCCGCGGAAACGGGCATTCGGGAACCGAGGAACATGCACGTCGTTGGTTGCAAAGTACATGAAGAAGGGTTCTTTCTGGTGGTTTTGAATGAAATTGATAGCGTGAGAGGTAATAGAGTCGGCAATATTTTCGTCTTTCCAAAGTGCCTTACCACCACCTTTCATATAGCCGATACGGCCGATACCATTCACGATAGACATGTCGTGACCCATGCTGGACTTCAAGTTGTAGAGCAATTCGGGATTGTCTTTGCCTGTGGGTTCGCCCGGAAAGTTTTCCTTATAACTTACGAAAATAGGTGCCGAAGGGTCGTGGTTGACCACCTTTCCGTCCTCGATGAATACGCAGGGAACGCGGTCGGCCGTGGCAGCCATGATGTAGTGATAGTCGAATCCAAGGTCGCCCAGACTTTGGGGAAGCGGCGCATTCCAGTCTTGTGTGCCTGCTTGGTCGCCCAAACCTAGGTGCCATTTGCCGATGGCAGCAGTGCTATAGCCACGGCTTTTGAACATGTCGGCAAGTGTAAATTGGCTAGGATTGATTATCATTCCGGCATTGCCGGCAGCAATATCGGTGTCGGGACGACGCCAAGCGTATTCGCCTGTCAGCAACGAATAGCGTGAGGGAGTACTGGTAGAAGCGATAGCATGACCGTCGGTGAATCTGATTCCGCAGCCGGCGAGGCGATTGACATTAGGTGTCTTTACGTTTTTGGCACCGTAACATTCCAAGTCTCCGTAGCCCAAATCGTCGGCTACAATGAGTATAACGTTTGGACGTTGAGGGTCTACAGTTTTCTTTCCCCGGTTGTTGGCTGCATTAGCGACTTGCGCTGAAGACGCCAACAACAAGGCACATGATAAATAAGTCCTATTCATTTTTGCTGTTTAGATTATTTGGATTATTGGGTATCTGGGTACAAAGTTAATTAATAAAGTTGATAATGGAATTCTATTGGCGTGAAAAAGATTTTTGATTATATGTTTTTATTTGTGTTTGGATTCTGCTATCTTTGTAGAAAAGAACGATAGGATATGAGAAAGATAAAAACAGGCAAGCCCTTATCGGAACGTGAGGGAGAATCTTTGAACCTATATCTAGACGAGATAGGGAAAGAAAATCTACTGACTGTAGAAGAAGAACAAGAACTTTCTGAGGCTGTAAAAAGCGGTAATCGTCGGGCGCTGGATAAGTTGACGACAGCCAATCTGCGCTTTGTGGTGTCGGTGGCTAAGTATTATCAAGACCAAGGAGTGGGTATAACCGATCTTATCAGCGAAGGAAATCTGGGGCTTATTAAGGCTGCTCAGAACTTCGATGCGTCGCATGGGGTACGCTTTGTGAAGTTTGCTGAACCCTATGTGAGGCGTTCTATTGAGCGGGCTGTAAAGGAACAGTCGGGTATCTATCGTTTACCGGCAGGCGAAAATAGTCCGCAAGATGAGGCCAACAGTCATCCGTTTTCGGTTGATGCACCGCTGGTTGAAGGCAAGCAGATGAGTCTTTTGAGCGTATTGAAGGATGAATCGGCTCCTGAAGCAGACGAACATGTACTCACAGAGTCGCTACGCGAGGCGTTGGTAGAGGCTATGTCGGTGCTCGATGAGCGTGAACGTGTAGTGGTGGAAGCTTGTTTCGGTATTAATAGTACGCATCTGACGATGGCGGAAATTGGTCGTGAGATGGGGTTGAAGCGCGAACGCGTGCGCCAAATTCGCGATAAAGCAGTGCGTAAGATGCTCCGAAATTCTAGTAATAGTCAGTTGAAAAGCTATCTCAAATAACGTTTCAACTGGTAGGCCAAGCGTGGTTCTCCGTTCTCAAGATAGATGATTCCGCAATAGCTGAAACCGTATTTGAGAATGCAACGTTGCATGATGACATTATCGCGGTGGGTATCTATGCGAACGTTATCGGTCTGCGTGAAGCAGTAATCCATGATGGTGCGGAAGACACCATGTACCTGTGGCAGGCTCGCCACGCGGTGTACGACGTAATAATCGGCCGTGTTGTCGAGCCACTTTCCATCTTCTATATAAGTATAGGTGGGGTCGGGGCCGGGAATAAAAGCGAATGTTGCCACGCCAAGTTCCTTTTCGTCTTCCATGATATAGCTGTGATGATGGGTTATATCATGGATGATTTGTTCACGCGAAGGGTGGTTATCGTCCCATTGATGAAGATTTCCGCTGCTTCGCATGATCTTTCTCCCTTCATCAATCAGCGACATTATCGTTTCGAGGTCTTCTTGTTGGGCTTGTCGAATTTTCATTGTCTCCAGAAATTTTTGATTTCGTTGAGATGGGAGAGTGCTATCTCGCGTCCGTGTTCATACACCTGTTGCATCTCGTCGGGATTGTGCGAGATGTGCTCAATGGATAGTTTGGCCGTCGGACGAATCACCAATGCGTGTCCGGATTGCTCTTCACTGGCTACGTATTCCAGCTCCTGATTATACATGAGATGGCGATTGGCACATGCTTCTACGAACTTTGGATAGCGTCGATATTTCCATTTAATGAGCGGCATGAGTTTGTTGGGAGTCTTGATATAGCCTTTGGGTTGCGTTAAAACAACGATATTGCGGTCGTACCCCTTGCTTTGAAAGAATTGCAAAGGGATGGAGTCGGCTAGTCCGCCATCCAGCATTTTGCGGCCATTGAGGCTTACTATGCGTGATACCAAGGGCATGGAAGCCGACGCGCGTATCCATTCGTAGCACTCATAGCCATGTTCTTGCAGCTTACGATACTCTGCTTGGCCGGTCTCAACATCTGTACAAACAGCGTAAAAATCCATCGGGTTGGTATCGAAAGTGTGGGTATCAAAGAGGTCAAGTTGCGTTGGTAATGTGTGATAACAGAATTCTCCGCCGAAAAGATCGCCTGTTTTGAGAAATGAAGTCAAACTGCAATAGCGCTTGTCGTGGGCAAATTGCTTGTTATAACGTATACACCGACCGGGTTGTCTAGACTTGTAATTACAGCCAAAAGCTGCTCCTGCCGACACACCTACAAGTCCGTCGGGCTCTAATCCTTGTTCCATCATCACATCGATGACACCTGCCGAGAACAGTCCTCTCAAAGCACCGCCCTCTAATACCAGTCCCTTTTTCATAGAAGCAAAAGTAGTGAAAATCGCAGAATCATAAAAAATGTAAGCTGAAAAATAAAAAAGTCCCCATTCAAATGACTTTTATCACTGAATGGGGACTTGTATATGATATGCTGATTTACAGCAATTCTTCGATAGCTTTCTCTACATCTGCCATGCTATGTGTCGGTTCAAAGCGTGCAACAACTTCACCCTCTTTGTTCACGAGGAACTTGGTGAAGTTCCATTTGATATCGCTCTTCTTGTCCCAATCAGCATCAGCTTTAGACAAAATATCCTCCAGAATGGTCTTCAACTCATGTTCATCGAAGCCTGCAAAGCCTTTCTGACTCTTCAACCATGTGTAGAGAGGAGCCTCATTGGCACCATTTACCTCAATCTTTTTGAACTGTGGGAACTTTGTACCAAAGTTTAATTGGCAGAATTGATGGATGTCTTCGTCGCTTCCGGGGGCCTGTTCGCCGAACTGATTGCATGGGAAATTCAAGATTTCCAAGCCTTTACTCTGAAGTTTAGCGTATGTTTTTTCGAGGTCTTCAAGTTGAGGTGTGAAGCCACAAGCGGTTGCTGTGTTCACTACCAACAATACTTTGCCTTTATAATCAGCCAAACTTACTTCGTTACCTTTTCTATCCAATACTTTGAAGTCGTAGATTGTAGCCATCTTTAAAATCTCCTTTATTTTATATGTTTGTGTATAATATGTAATCGTTTATTATCTTTTACGATGCAAATATACGCCGAATAAATCGTTATCGCAAACTTTTTGAGAAGATACTTCTATTGATTAACTCTAATTAACAGTTGTCGTTGGCGATATAAAAAGCTATTGTTTACTTCAAGACTCTTACTCTTTGCTCAATAGGAAGGAATGTTTTCTCGCCCGGTTCGCCTACTGCTGTGCCGAAAGGTATCTGTGCTCGGAGCGTCCAATTGGCTGGAATGTCGAACTCTTTGGCCACGGCTTCGTCAATCAGCGGGTTATAATGCTGCACCGAAGCACCTAGACCGACATCCTCTAAAGCTGTCCAGATGGTTAATTGGTGCATGGCATTGGTGTGTTCAGACTATATGGGGAAGTTTGGAGCGTATGCTGGGAACTGCTCTTGCAATGCTTTGACTGGCTCTTGGTCTTCATAGAACAAGACCGTGCCGTATCCGCTTTCAAATGAACCATTGATTTTTGCTTCGGTTCCTGCAAAAGCTTCGGCCGGTACAATGGCACGTAGGGCGTCTTTGGTAATCTCCCAAAGGCGACGATGCTTATTGCCTAAGAGTACGACAACGCGTGTTGTCTGGCTGTTGAAAGACGAAGGAACGTGTAAAACCGCGCGTTCGATAAGCTTCTGTATTTCTTCGTCGGAGATGGGAGACTCGTTTTTGAGGGCGTAATAGCTGCGACGACGCTCGATGGCATCCATGAAATTTCTATTCATATTCTTGTTGTTTGTGTTGAATTATGTTTGATGCGATAAATATAGGGAATGTATTTTGAAGCATCACAACGATTCTATAGTATTTTTAGATTTTCGGTCTAAAAATACCATAAACATGGCATGAAGGAACAAGAAAAATGAGTTTAGATGAAGAAGAGAGACACACCGACTACTGAGATAACTGCTCCAATGACTCCACGTAGTGTGATGGGCTGATGGAACATATAATAGGTGGGCAGTAATATCATGATAGGTGTGATAGCCATGAGAGTACTAGCGATGCCGGCTGCGGTGTATTGTACCGCCAAGAGAGAAAATCCTACACCGATGAATGGTCCGGATAGTACGGCAATGAGCATCGCAACCATGCCTTTACCATTGTGCATGCTCTGTTTGAACCGTCCACCTTCGCCACGAATCAACAGCCAAATAGAGAATAGGGTGAGTCCGGCGATGCAGCGAATCATATTGGCGCTGAAAGGCAAAAAGACTTCTATGTGTGGCAAAACGTTTATCGGGACGTTGGCTGTGTAATGGTCTAGCCCAATCTTACTGAGTACTAATCCCACGCCTTGTCCTAATCCTGCGCCGATACCATATAGGATTCCTTTGGTAGGAAGAGCGATGGAGAGTCCACGTTTGTTCTGACTTCGACCAAGAATGGAGATAGCTATGCCTGCAAGGGTGACCGTCATAGCGAGCAAAGTACCCCAACTCAGCACCTGCCCTAGTGCCACCCATGCGGCAAGGGCTGTAAACATGGGGGCTAAGGTCATGAACAATTGGCCATAACGTGAGCCTATCGTGAGATAACTATTGTATAAGCACCAGTCTCCAAAGAAATATCCCACGGCTCCGGAGAGCAGCAACCATCCCCAAGTTTGGGCATTGGCGTAAATCGGGAATGGCGTTCCAAGCAGTAGCCAACATAAAAATATGGAGAAGAGGAGTGCCAATGACATACGCCAAACGTTCATGACAAAAATGCCTAATCGCTTGCTTCCTACTTCACTGGATAGGGCTGCGATGGTCCAAGAGAACGCTACTCCAATGGAAATGATTTCACCTAAATATTTCATCATGCGTCTGCAAAATTACATCTTTTATAGCTTATGATGAGAGAAAGAAAGATATTTCTTTTTATCAGTGTCTATATTTTATGGTGATATATGAGCTTTTGGCAATTGACGGAATATGTTTTTTATATGGTAAGCGTAAAAAACAGAGAATGATGACCTTAAGAATTACATCACATTTATTAACTTTGCGTCCGAAAACATCTACTACGTG
>NZ_JRPT01000022.1:0-66224 GCF_000762865.1 Prevotella sp. S7 MS 2
ATCCCGAACTCGCGTATAAATAGAATAAAATAGGGTACAAACATAAGACTATATTTGTGCCCTAGATAACAATGTCTCTAAATTATGCGGTATATAACCATGCTACGAAACAAATTATTATAAGTGCCAAAATCACTAGACAAGCGAAAAGTACATTGGCCAAGAACTTTCTTCTTCTCCTTGCTCTTGCAGCCTCTGTCGTCATATTGTAATGGCTATGACGATGTTTTCCGTTGCTGTGATGACGGTGATGCACATAATTCTTTTCTGTCGAATTTCTATAGTTATCTTCCATAATTATTTATTCCTTTTCTTTTGATATTACTAAAATCTGAAACTAACCTGCACATCTACCATATCATAATCATGCTTTGCTAGCGTTCTATCGTTTACTCTTGCGTACTCGGCCGAGATTTCTAAATTCTTAGTAAATTCATAATCTGCACCTATTTCATAAAAAGTCTTTGCAGAAGCCCATTCTCCTGTCTTTCTATAAAGGTCATAACGAGCTTTTACATGCATCTGCTTTTTAATGATGGGAGCTATTGCTAAAACGTAAACCCCGTCAGCTTTATTGCCATTACTGCTCAGAGTGCAATCAGAAGCAGTCTTGGAGTCTTGATAAGTCTTAGCAAAAGCATTACCAGTAGAATGGATATACTCCGAACGGAATGTCCAATCATTCACCACATATTCCCCACTGATGGCATAACGGTGTTGTGACAAACTTCTAATAGCTCCCTTATGTTCTACGGTATTGCCAGCAGCATCTGTCTCAGACCAATCGCCTTTTCGGGCATAAGAGCCTTCCCAACCGAATACACCTAGTCTCATACCGGCTACTGGCATTACCCATATACCACCAATGATATCCTTACGTTGGTCTACATCTTTTACATTGATACCCTGTCCATTAAAGATACCAACTTGATAATGTAGCAAATTACGGCCATTTGAGCTCTTCAAGAAATCACCTTGCAGCTGAAGACCTATATCCCTACCATTAGAACTATGTGCTCCAACTCGATCATTAAAGCCAGCTAAGCTTGTAACATTCTGTGCATAGCCCATAAAGCCTTGGTCAACCGGATGCATAGGGTTCTCAAAGGTAAATGGTCGTTTAAATTGTCCCAACTTCACTTTAAAGTAACCATATTTTTGCCATTCTGCAAACAAATCTACAATACGAGGACTACTGCCCAGTGTAGAAGTGTTACCATTCAACTGAATTTGCGCTTTCCATGCTACATCATTAAGAATTCTACCGTCAAGAGAAACCCTGACCAATCGAATATTAAAGGAGTTAGCTTTCGCACCACTCTGTCCACTATACTGGTATTGCGTGATACCATACCCAGACAACTTTAAATTGTTGACCCAAGTTGCTTTACTTTCTTGCGCTGATGCACCATAAGATGCCAATACAAGTAATGATGCAAGGATTTCCTTTTTCATAAATAAATGATTAACGATTTTCTATTTTCGTTTAGTGATTAGTGCAAAAGTAACCATTTTTTTAAATTCATGCTATTTTTTGCAGGAAATTCCTTGTTCTAATTAATGTTGCAAAATTGCACTTCCATCCCTGAATTACGAGAATCCCAAAAGAGTTCCTAGCTGATATGTGAGTGCAGAGACTACCCATGCCAATCCTGTTGTATATACCGCTGTGAAAATAGCCCATTTCCAATTACCAGTCTCTCCTTTGATTGCAGCTATCGTTGCAATGCAAGGGAAATAGAGTAACACAAACAACAAAAAACTATAAGCGGCTAAGGGGGTAATCCCATCTGCTACCATCATTCTTCTCAAACGCGTATATTTTGCTGCATCAGAGTTATATGAATCATCATCAGCAAAACTACTGTCATCACTATAAAGTACTCCCATGGTGCTGGCCACGATTTCCTTTGCCCCAACACCTGCTAGCAAACCAACATCTAATTTCCAATCAAAACCTTGAGGACGGAATATAGGTTCTATAGCTTTACCTATCCTGCCAATATAGCTCTGTTCTTGTTGCTGACTAGCAGACAATTCATCATGATGCGGAAAATATCCTAAAGCCCATACTATAATGCTTGCCACCAAGATGATACCACCCATTTTTTTTAGATATTGTTTACCTTTTTCCCATGTATGTCGACCAATTGCTTTCCACGTAGGGAAACGATAGGGGGGAAGCTCCATCACAAAGGGGGTGTCTTCTCCTTTCACTAGTACTTGAGAATATAGCCGACCGATAATTATTGCCATCAAAATTCCAATAAAATAAAGTGACATCATAACGGTAGAGCGGTATTCGGCTGCAAAGAATGTCCCTATAATCATAATATAAATAGGCAGTCTGGCCGAGCAACTCATCATCGGAAGAACGAGCATGGTAATAAGCCTAGAACGTCTACTCTCAATGGTTCGCGTAGCCATGACAGCAGGAACATTACACCCAAATCCCATTATCAATGGAATAAACGACTTTCCATGCAATCCCATCTTGTGCATAAGTTTATCCATTATGAAAGCAGCTCTGGCCATATATCCCGAATCTTCCATGTATGAGATAAAAAAGTAGAGAATCAATATCTGCGGTAGAAAGACTATCACAGCGCCAACACCACCAATGATTCCATCGGAAATCATGGCTTTCAGAGGCCCGGCTGGTAACACCTCACTTACAGTTTGACCAAGCCAAGTAACTCCCGCCTCAATCAAATCCATCGGATACTGTCCAAGGGTGAATGTTACTTCAAACATCAACCATAAGAACAATATGAATATAGGAAATCCTAAATATCGATTGGTTATGATACGATCGAGCAGGTGAGTAGTCTGGTAAGTGTCTTTCTTATTACCTGTTGAATAGAGGGCTTCTTGCAATGCACCATGGATAAAACCATATTTAGCATCCATAATAGCCGTTTCACTGTCTACTCCAGTTTCTTCTCTCACTCTATCTTCAGCCTTTTTGCGTTCTGCAAAGATTTCCTCATCTTTATCTAGTGTTTTAATATACGATTCTACATCCTGATCATGTTCTAATAGTTTGATAGCCAAATAACGAGTAGAATACTTCTGACGAAGATCTATATTGCTTTTTAGATAATGCTGAATATGCAATATACCTGCCTCTATCTCGTGTCCATGATTGATATGGATATGGCGAAAATGTAGATTATCTCCTTCATTTCCCTCATACATATCAACTACCGCATCTAGGAGCTGATTGAGTCCACGACCATTCGTAAACGATGTCGGTATCATAGGTATCCCGAAGAGAGTGCCCAATTTGTCTTCATCAACATGATCGCCCCGCTTCTCTACCTCATCATACATATTGAGTGCACATACCATACGTAAGTGCATATCTATCAATTGGGTTGTAAGATAAAGATTGCGTTCTAAATTACTGGTATCTATGACATTGATAATAACATCTGGCATCTGCTCTATAATCTGCTTCCTTACATACAATTCTTCCGGACTATAAGCAGATAGACTATAAGTTCCCGGTAAATCTACCAAATTGAAATGGTATCCTCGATGTTCGGTATGGCCCACTTTAGCATCAACAGTTACACCGCTATAATTACCGACACGTTCATGTGCGCCCGAAGCAAAATTGAATAGAGAAGTCTTACCACAATTCGGATTGCCCACCAAAGCCACATTGATAACTCGCCTTTTGGCTATTGCTGCCAACTCTAATTCGTCATCAGAAACATGTAATTCGTTTTCCGGAACAATAGAAGTTGTATAATCTTTATCAGAACTAAAAACTTTAGCCTCCTTCTCACTCATCACTTCTATCATGGAGGCTTCACTCCTACGCAATGAAACTTCATATCCCATGACCTTATATTTGACGGGATCTTGTAGGGGAGCATTGAGTAAGACCTCTACTTTTTGCCCTTTGATAAAGCCCATCTCTACGATGCGTTTTCGGAAACCGCCGTGTCCTGTTACTTTTATAATGATACCGTATTCGCCGGTCTTCAGATCTGATAACTTCATATTCCAATATCTATAACATGCAAAAGTAAACAATAAACTTTGCTTTTGTTTTCTTATAATTCCATTTTTTATATAAAATACCTATTTATAGGTATAGACATCTAGCTGCAATTGCGTATATTTGCAATATCTATTATTACGTAAATTTAAAAGAAACATGAAACTAAAGCTACAATATATATGGTTTTTCCTCCTGATCGTGGCATTCCCAAATGAGATTACAGCCGACGACAGTATTCCATTTAAGTACTATGGGCATATATATTTTCAATCCGCTATCAACGACACCATTCCCTGTCAACTCATTTTCGACACAGGTGGTAACAATCTTTGTTGCATAGACTCAGTGTTCTTCGCACACTCCAAGTGGCATACTCGTAATATTCAAAAAGCAAATATTGGGGGAGGAGCCGGAAGGCTAACCGTTCCTCTCATTTACGAAGACACCCAAATAAAACAAGGAGCATCCAATGTGCCATATCCTTATATTCCGGTAATACGGTTAAGAGATATTCTTGACTGCCATGCAGATGGTCTTGTTGGTATTCAAGGGCTTCATCATCGTCCCTATGAAATCAATTTTGAGTATCAATATTTTAAATTCAACACTGAATTACCAAAAGACTTATCCTCGTGGCAACGCGTTTTGGTGCGCTGCCATAAACAGAGAATATTTCTCTATCTTTCCGTTAAAATAGGAGATAAGACGATTAAAGGATGGTACTTGATGGATACTGGAAGCGGTGGTACCATTGATTTTACAGCCCATACAACTTCCACTTATCATTTAGATTCCATCCCACGAAAGAAACGTATAACCGATATTACTAATTTTGGTGTGGGCAGCAAGGAACAGGAATACTTTGTTGATATAAAAGCAGATCAAATTCTTTTATTAGGAAACGACACCATCAAGAATTGTACAGTGTCTTATCTCCCCGAAGGAGTAGGGGCTTTTAGCAAACAGGAATGGCTAGGAGTAGTAGGCAATGGGATATGGAGCGACTATAATATCATAGTAGATGAAGAAAGAGGATACCTTTATTTAAAACGATTCAATAAAGAAGAGAACAGTGATGTCAAAGGCTATGATTACGGATTTCGAAATCGTACAGACATTTGCGATGGTTGGATAGTTTCCTCATTGGTAAGAGATGGGGATGCACGTAAGAGTGGTATAGAAATCGGAGATACCATCGTTGCCATTAATCACAAACCAGTAAAACGCCTCACATGGGACGAGGAATGGGAGATAGACGACACACCAACTCAAGAAATTGAACTAAGAGGAAAGAATGGACACGCTAAACGCATCTTCCTAAAAGCGAAAAATTATTGGAAAGACGAGGAAGCGAATCACCCAACATACACGAAAATCAAAGTCAAAGAAAACTCTCAACAAGTATTTTCCAAGCAAATACCCGCAGGAGATTACAGTGGAATCAGCTATTTAGGCAATAATAGATATGCCATCGTAGACGATAAGGCAAGCCCCGATGGTTTCAGTATCTTTCATATAAATATTGATTCTATCTCCGGAACCATTCAAAACATAGAATTAGAAGCTATCAAAACAAGTGGGCGACCGAATAGAGATGGAGAGGGCATAGCCTACTGTAAAATTCGTAACTCGATTTTTATATCCGGTGAAAAAGATAATGTCATTAAAGAATATGATTTAAATGGACAACTCTCTGGTAATAATGTATTTATACCAGATTCTATAAAGCAAAGATTAGATAGCAATAGAGGGCTGGAATCTCTATCATGGAATGAAAATACACAACGCCTTTGGACTGCAACTGAAGCTGAAGATTGCCGAATGATAGAATATGATAGCAACTTAAGGCTTATCAATGTATGGAAGTACAAAGTTGATCAAGCCACATCAGCAAAGAACTATGTAAATGGTGTTAGCGAAATATGTGCTTTAAACGATGGCCGTTTGCTAGTGTTAGAACGAGAAGTCATGATTCCGGAAAAGAAGATCGGAGCATGGGCAGAATGTAAACTCTATGAGGCACGCCCCATCAATAGACAGTTGGAAAAGCATCTACTAACTAAGTGGAAGACTAAAATGAACATTACAAACCATTCTTTTGCCAACTACGAAGGAATGTGCCTAGGCCCTAAACTAGTTGATGGGGGACAGGTATTGCTATTGGTCACCGACTCCCAACATCGCTATAAAGGCATGCTCAAAGATTGGTTCAAAACCATCATAGTATATATATGATATATTTGCAAAAACTCCGCAACATTACTGCATGGAAATAACAGTATTACTGCGGAGCCTGTTCAACGATGCTGCCTATCCTTTGCAGCAAAGTCATAGTAAAGAATTAACGATGCCGCCTGCCTGTTTTTGGTTTCCAAGCTTGCGGAATATCACCTCTCTTTATATGTTCTGTAGGATAAGAAGATTTCTTCTTTCGTCCAGTGGCTTTATCTACCGCACGTTCCTCATAGCTACTACCACCCGGTCGGTCGCTATATCTTACATTCTTTTTATAACCGCTATTCGATGCAGAACTACCGTTGGGATACAGTCGCTTGATTAATTCCGGACGCCCAATACGTACCAATTCTTTCTCGATATTCCGCCTCTCTTCCGGTTTATACCAGAAGAAGAATTGGCGTTGAGCCAACTTTTCCTTAGGAGTCTTGGCGCTAAAGACCGGTTCGAGCGTATATGGATCATATCCAGTATACCAAGTTTCGGTAGAAATAGTCATTGGGGTAGGGGTGAAGTCTTGCACTTGCTCTAAGTGAAAATCCAAATCTTTCGTCTTAATAGCAAGATCAGCCATATCTTCTTCCTCGCATCTGGGATGGCTACTGATAAAGTATGGTATAATCTGTTGTCGCAGATTTTCTTCTCGATTAATACGATCAAATATCTTCTTAAACTCATAAAATTGAGTAAAGGAAGGCTTTCGCATCAACTTAAGCACATTATCACTTGTATGCTCCGGGGCTACTTTCAATCGGCCACTGACATGTTTCGTTATCAGCTCACGCGTATATTCCTTGGCCGTCTCATTGATTTGTTCATCTTTACTACGATGCAGAAGAAGATCGTAGCGTACTCCGCTACCAATGAAACTCTTTTTGATGCCGGGCAAAGCATCTACAGCTCGATAGATTTCTAGTACTTTACCATGGTCTGTATTCAGATTAGGGCAGACCTGAGGATGGATACACGAGGGACGGGCGCAATGCTCGCAAGCCTTCTTATTGCGTCCTCTCATACCATACATATTAGCCGAAGGACCGCCCAAATCGGACAAATACCCTTTGAAATCGGGCATTTGCGTGATGTGTTTCACTTCATTGATGATACTTTCCTTCGATCGACATACAACAAATTTACCTTGATGGGCAGAGATTGTACAGAACGAGCAACCGCCAAAACATCCCTGATGCATATTCACAGAGAATTTTATCATCTCATATGCAGGAATCTTCTTGCCTTTATATTTGGGATGTGGAAGTCGCGTGTACGGCAAATCAAATGTAGCATCAAGTTCCTCTGTCGTCAATGTGGGATACGGAGGATTCACAACTACATATTGATTGTCAACCCCTTGTAATAGTCGTTTGGCATGAATACGATTAGACTCTTCTTCTATGTGTCTATAATTCTCGGCTTCAGCCTTCTTATTGCTCAAACATTCTTCATGGGAATGCAACACAATATCGTCCTCGGAGATACCATCGGGAATATCTTTTTCTTTAGTTAAATATACAGTTTGAGGTATAGAGCGGATTTGTTTGATAGCCAATCCGTTATTCAAATTCTCACTAAGTTGCAGAATAGACTTGACACCAGCACCATACAACAACAAATCTGCACCACTATCGCAGAGAATACACTTACGCAATCGGTCTTGCCAATAATCATAATGTGTGAGCCTTCGCATGGAAGCCTCAATCCCACCCAACACTACCGGCACGTCAGGGAATAACTGTTTTAGTATCTGTGTATAGACTATTGTCGGGTATTCGGGCCTACAATCATGACGGCCATCAGGACTATATTCATCAACGGAGCGTAAACGCCTATTGGCAGTATACTTATTAACCATCGAATCCATACATCCCGGGGAGACTCCAAAGAAGAGGCGAGGGCGTCCTAACTTCTTAAAATCTCGATAATCCCCATGCCAGTCAGGTTGAGGAACGACAGCCACACGATATCCCGCAGCTTCTAAACTCCGGCCAATCACTGCAACACCAAACGAGGGATGGTCTACATAGGCATCTCCGGAGAATAAGATAACGTCTAATTCGTCCCATCCACGTAGAAGACACTCTTTCTTTGTCGTGGGTAGAAAGTCGGTTAAATTTGGCTGTGTATAGCCCTGTTTACTAAAAATAGTACTCTTATCTATCAAGGTATTTACTATTAATCAGTTACTGTCAGAGGATCTACATCGAGCTCTGATTCACTCTTCTTGTCTTTCCAATCTACATACAACAAGACCAAATTATGCAGTCCGATAGCTTTCATATTGCTATTATAAATGACATCAAGACACAAATCGAGTAACAGTTTGTCTTGTCCGGCCTCTGTTTCTAAAATTGCTCTGGTATTAAACTTTAGTTTATCTAGCACGGTTTCATCTATAATTCCATTGCTATCTACTAAATTGCGAAGGAGCTGATACTTATCAAGCGTCTCTAAATGAGCTTCGCTAATCTCAATACTCCTTGTACCTGATTGATTTGCTTGAATCTTATACATATACTATTTATTTTCGGTTTTATCAACAAATTGGAGAAGTCCCTGCATGATGAGTCCTTGTTGTGATTTAGACTTAATGCATTCAAATGGGAATCCTAACGTTATACAATTGTAATCTTGTCCATTATATGCAACACTTGCACTACTTCCATCGCCATATAGCATTGCGGAAAAAGCATCGGTAGATGCAGGTTGCAATACATCGGTAGATGTTGCAGCATAATGTATAGGATTAAGTGTTCTATAAATCTCCATGCGATTGTTAAGTCCCGATACGATTGAATCATTTGTTTCCGTATTGGAACGTGCGTATTGGAGCTTTAATACACGTGCCAAAAATGCACTATCGGCTAGAGATTGACTGTCACTACCATTATAACTGCCACTGACAATCAAGCCCACATGCGGTTTTTGAGTAAATACTGTTAACAATTGTTGCCACTTAGAAGAGAACACCTTATAATTCTTCAAGGCATGAGGTACATATTTCTGCAGGCCATTTACCAAGTCTACAATATCATATTCTGCTAGATTTACCATGCCAGTTTCTACAGCAGAAGCCGTAGTACTCACGACATTATATTGATGCGCTGTAGATATAGCTGCAACATGGGCTGATACATTGTCAAAGTTGTTACCAGCAATAAGGTGCCCTGCAAGTTCATCACTGCCATACCCAAGTCCTCCCGGCCCCTCTTTTCCCATCTTTGAACGGTCAAAATCTTGTTGTAATCCATTCCAACCGGCATATAGTCCTCTTTGGGTTCCGGGGTCTTCTTGCAAATCAAATCCTTGTCGAACACCATCGTCAATAACTGCCGGAGCCGATAACCGATCGAAATGATCAACAACCAAAACTGTCTTCTTATCCGAACCAACTGATATGCTAGACAAGACCGGTGTCGGAAAACTTTCTCCACCGCTATTGACAGCAGTTACTTTAAAACGATATTGCCTGCCGGGCACAACGTTTATTACACAAGAATTCGTCTTAATATTCATACCATTATCGAATCCATGCTTCCCGATAGCTTGATAAATATTAAAAGATGTAGGCGCAGCAGTAGGTTCTAATGGATCGAAAGTTGGCAACCATGATAGCTTGACATGAGTTGCATCTAATATCTGAATACTAAAATTCTGCGGAGATAGGGGCTGCACAATGCTTGGGCGCCCATGATTAGTATTAATAAACCGAAGTATTGTCTTGTATACAGAACGCGCTAAAGTAAACTTAAAATTAGGGTCTTGCGCCAATACCATATCGGGAAAATTTTGATGAGATAGCATCTCTAGGATGGCAGAGGGCATCTCCGGATTACGGGTCTCGGAATAATTACGATCCCATAAATAACGAATAGCCCACTGTTTTCCAATCGTAGCAGACAAATCTCTATTTAATCCATCAAGTAAGGACTTTGCAAAATCTCTAGAAAGCAGTCTACTGACACCCGACGAGAGTTTCCCATCATTAAAATTGGTAGTGTAAATTGCAAGCGAACCAGTAAGAGATTTGCCATCAGATTCAAAACCTGCATCGCTGTGAACTGCCAAACTTAATTCCATTGGAACCTTCAGCCCTTCTTTTGTTGGTACAAAACAAGAGCCTCCAGCCAACCAATTGGTCATATATGAACGGGCATTAATATCATCACTATAGTCGTCTTGTCCGTTCTTGCTACTATAAATAGAGTAGGGGGCACCTGCCCATTGTGCATAATACCTAGCCCCTTCTAAAGCTCTCGGAAGTCCACTGACAGTAGTTCCTCGGCGAATGTTTCCCATACCGCCGCCAAATCGGACTGCATCGGACGTTACTACCCCACGTTTTCCGGATTGATTGGTAAGCACAACACGATTTTCTTCACTACATCCAGCATCGAAATTAAACGTACCTAAATATACCCAAGTACCTCCACCCATCGTTTGGTTGACGCGGAACACAGTCTTCTCACCTTGGTGATACACAGTGTAATGAGCATCAGGAACGCTATTCGGTAATGTCTGGTAAGAAACATATACAGCATATTTGCCCGCTTCTTGAATCTGAGGTTGATATGACAATAGAGAGAAGTGTTTATTACTTTTTGTAGACTTAGCCATTTTGGCAGTTCCGGCTACAAACGGATTCTCACCATCAGCATAAGAACCGGCATGCCATGCAAATCCTTTTTCTTTGCTAGTCTTCCAGTCATGCTTAACATTCACTTCAAGATAACGGACACCGGGATTTACATCATCATTATCTACAATATATTCTTGCTTTTGCCAATCACGCTCCCTAGGAGTAAATATCACAGCACCAGCATTTTGCAACATAGGAATAAGATAAGGAACTACGATTGTTTGAGTAAACAAATCCTCTGTAGTTCCAAACAAATTAGGGCGTTGCCATTCCCATATTTGCTTGTTGTTATTGAAATACCTACCATGACTGGCCCAAACAGAGATGTGCTTATTATAAAGTCCATGATATGGTTCACAGGGCTTCGTCACTTCCGACACCCATGGAGTACCATCATATTCGATGCTTCCCCAAAGGTTTCTAGACTCCACACTCGAAATCTTGCTGTCTTTTGGTAAATATTCTATAGGTAAATTATTAACAAGAACCTTGAGGGTATAATCTTTAAATGTACGTGGAAGCTCCTTCCTAATAATTTTATAGGTCTTGCCAACTTGCTTCGGAGTAACATTTAGTTGGGCATAGATATTCCTCAAGGAAACTATTACCGACTTTGCCCGGTTATCCACAGATATATTCGACACGTAATTCTTATTATTGTCGAGAGTTGGTATATCTCCAAAATATCCATACAATCTATTATTGATAGACGCATTTAACTTAATTGTCTCTTGAGAGAATCCCTCAAAAGACAATATACAAGAAGCTATCAATAATATAATCTTTTTATTCATCAATAACCAAACTTCTGCGGGTATTTCCCTACAAAAGAAGAGTAATATTGCTTAATTTCAACAATATCCTTGTCAAAATCTCCCGTAGGAATAAATACTTTCGTACACTCTATTATTTTCTTCTGATAATCCACACCATAAAGCAATATAGGAATACCGGCTTTCAAGGCTATGAAATAGAACCCCTTTTTCCAATCCGGATTGTAAGAGCGCGTACCTTCCGGTGTGATGCAGAGTTTGAATTGACTGGATTTGATTGCCGTATTGGCAAGGTTATCCGTCATACTGGAATGCTTATCGCGCCATACTGGAATACCTCCCATTGCTTTAAACAGATTACCCAATGGCCAAAAGAACCACTCTTTCTTCATTAAGAAATTGATTTTGAAGCCTTCTGCACGAGAATATATTTGCCCTAAAAAGAAATCCCAGTTACTTGTATGGGGAGCTAAACAGAGTATATACTTATCAGGATGCGCAATAGTTATGTTCTTCTTCCATCCCAGATATGAGTATAAATACCAATTACAAAATTTTCTAAGCATTTGAAATGTTGCAGAGTAAATTAAGCGAGATTATTAATTTGGTCTATTACCTCATCAATTTGTTGATTGAAATCTTTAATTAAAGACTTGAAGTAAACCTTACTCTTCATTCCGGGCTCTACATGGGAAACTCTTCGAATATAGTTACTATGAATGACTATAATCGACGATAGCAAAGCATCCATATTGTCCCGATTGACATGATGCCCATTATACAAAGAAGCAGCAATGCACTCTGAGAATAATTCACTGCAAATGTAGTTGATTGTACGCTTAAGAACTCGTTTGTTTGCCATAATTTTTCTTGTTAGAAATCCGTATCATGTTTTGTTATATGCCAAAGGTAGGAAAAAAAATGGAAACGTCAAGTTATATAGTCCACAAAATATTCTAAATGTATGATTTGTCTATAAAATCCTTTATCATCTCAATTAAAAACGCTATTTTTGCACTGATAAACGATATATCATATCACTTAAATAATTATTTTATTGTTAACTATGGAAATTAGTGCATTGCAGAAAGAAAGAGCTGGTTACCAGCCAAAGTTGCCTAAAGCTCTTCAAGGTGCAGTTAAAATTAAGGAAGGAGAACCTACACAAAGTGTAGACAATCAGGAAGAAATCAAGAAATTATTCCCTAACACTTACGGAATGCCTCTCGTAGAGTTTATTCCGGGTGATGAGAAGAATTCTTTGGAAATGAATGTTGGTATTATTCTTAGTGGTGGTCAGGCTCCCGGTGGTCACAATGTGATTAGTGGCTTGTTTGATGCTGTAAAGAATTTGAATCCAAATAATCGCTTATATGGTTTCTTGATGGGCCCCGGTGGCTTGGTTGACCATAATTATATTGAGATTACTCCGGAATTCCTTGATGAATATAGAAATACGGGTGGATTTGATATGATTGGTTCCGGCCGTACAAAGCTTGAAAAAGAAGAACAATTTGAAAAAGGACTTGAGATCATTCGTGAGTTGAATATCAAAGCTATCGTAATCATCGGTGGTGATGACTCTAACACAAACGCATGCGTTCTCGCAGAATATTACGCAGCAAAGAAGTATGGTGTTCAAGTGATTGGCTGCCCCAAAACAATTGACGGTGACTTAAAAAATGACCAAATTGAAACTTCTTTCGGTTTCGATACAGCAACAAAGACCTACAGCGAGCTGATTGGCAATATCGAACGCGATTGCAATTCTGCACGTAAATATTGGCACTTCATCAAATTAATGGGTCGCTCTGCATCTCATATTGCTCTTGAATGCGCTTTACAGACACAACCAAACATTTGCTTAATTTCTGAAGAAGTGGAAGCAAAAGATCAGACTCTAAACGACATCGTTGAGCAAATTGCTTCTGCTGTTGCCTCTAGAGCTGCTCAAGGTCAGAACTTTGGTGTTGTTCTTATACCAGAAGGTCTTATTGAGTTTATCCCTGCAATTGGACGTTTGATCCAAGAATTAAACGATCTCTTAGCTGCTCACGGTGATGATTATAAAGACTTAGACAAAGCTGCTCAAAGAGAATATATCCTGTCTCATTTGAGTGAAGCTAACAAAGCTACATTTGAGACCCTACCAGAAGGCGTTGCAAGACAATTGAGTTTGGATCGTGACCCGCACGGAAATGTACAGGTATCATTGATTGAAACAGAGAAATTGATTTCTGAAATGATTGGTGATAAACTAAATCAATGGAAGAAAGAAGGCAAGTATGAAGGCAAGTTCTCTCCATTGCACCACTTCTTTGGATACGAAGGACGTTGCGCAGCTCCTTCTAATTTCGATGCAGACTATTGCTATGCATTGGGTACAAGTGCAGCTCTCTTGATTGCAAATGGTAAGACTGGTTACATGGCAATTGTGAAGAACACCACAGATAAGACTGATAACTGGAAAGCTGGTGGCGTTCCTATTACCATGATGATGAATATGGAAAGACGTAATGGCGAGATGAAGCCTGTTATTCGTAAAGCTTTGGTAGAGTTGGAGGGCGAGCCTTTCAAATTCTTTACAGCTAGACGCGACAAATGGGCTAAGGAAACTTGCTATATCTATCCCGGTCCTATCCAGTATTGGGGTCCATCTGATGTATGTGATCAAACGACTAAGACACTTGCCTTAGAACAGAAATAAAAATTATATATGAAATCATTGGGTAGAGCAGTGTGTCTCTACCCAATCTTTTTATGAACAAGAGAGTCTCTACACAAAGGAAACCATCTGCTATACGCCCAAATCGTAAACGAAATAAGGGAATAAAGAGAAAAAAGAAACACATCTTTTCTTTTCTTCATAATTTACCTAAACGTGCTTATTGGTTTGGTGGAATAGGGATTGTACTTGTTTATGTATGGATTTTCTATTACTTCTTCGTAGGACCAACAGGCTTTAGATGGAGGGCATTATATGGAGATACACGTTATCCCTCTGGCTATGAAATACATGGAATAGATATTTCTCATTATCAAGGATATATTAATTGGGACAAACTCCAAAATGCAATGATTGAAGGATGTCCACTTCGATTTATCATAATTAAATCGACAGAAGGCGCTTCTGAAATCGATGAAAACTTTGAAGAAAATTTCAGTCGAGCTCGTGAGTATGGCTTCTTGCGTGGGGCATATCATTTTTGGAGTGTCAAATCTACAGCTCGCGAACAAGCAAACTTTTTCCTTAAAAAAGTGAACTTACTGGATGGTGATTTACCGCCAGTACTAGATGTTGAGAAGAAACCCAAGAATCAAAGCACTGAAGATTTCCAACAGGACATCCTTACATGGTTACATATTGTTGAAGACAGATACCATGTAAAACCCATCATATATACATATTATAAGTTCAAAGAGGCTTATCTGAATGCTCCGGTGTTTGAGGATTATCCATATTGGATTGCACATTATTATGTAGATAAGGTAGAATATAAAGGAGCATGGAAATTCTGGCAGCATACAGATGCTGGTAGATTACCGGGAATTAAAGGGTATGTAGACTTTAATATTTATAATGGCTCATTCTATGATCTTAAAAAACTAACCATTGGTAATGATGAGTGGTAGAGCATTAGTCATCTATATTAATTTATCATAATACAGATTATATTACAAAAAGGGCTTTACCGGAAAATAGAATATTATTCTTATTTTACTTAAAAATATTAATTGAATATATGCTATCGGCGTTCCAAAAGAACAACGTTCTCTACATGTGGCGTATGTGGGAACATATCAACAGGTTGAACGGATTTTACACGATAATCTACATCCAATAAAGCTAAATCACGAGCTTGCGTTGCTGGATTACAACTCACATATACTATCCGATTTGGAGCGGTATCTAAAATAACCTTAACTACATCTTCATGCATACCGGCTCTTGGTGGATCTGTAATAATCACATCAGGTTTACCATTTTCACTCACAAAATCAGTCGTTAACAGGTTCTTCATATCTCCTGCATAAAATACAGTATTATGTATTTGATTGATATGACTATTGTTCTTAGCGTCCTCAATTGCCTCTGGAACATATTCTATACCAACCACTTTTCTCGCCTTTCTTGCAACAAAATTAGCTATAGTTCCCGTCCCCGTATACAAGTCATATACAAGTTCATTGCCTGTCAAGCCTGCAAAATTACGAGCTACCGTATACAGATGAAGGGCTTGTTCCGTATTAGTCTGATAGAAACTCTTGGGACCTACTTTAAATTTTAAGTCTTCCATCTGTTCGTAAATATAGTCTCTCCCACTATACAATGTCAAATCCAAATCACCAAAAGTATCATTACCCTTCTGATTATCAACGTATAATAAAGACGTGATTTCTGGGAAGCGCAGCTTTATATGCTCCATCAAATCCAAAGCAATAGCTTCATCCCCTTCATTATCAAAGTGGAATTGAACCAATACCATCCATTCCTGAAGATTAGAATTTCTAATCATAATATCACGCAAAAGCCCTGTCTGTGCCTTGATATCATAAAAGGAAATATGATGGTCGATACTATAAGAATAAATCTCATTTCTTATAGTGTTGTGGAAATCATCCATCAATACGCATCTTTCTATAGGATAAATCTTATCAAACGCACCGTTTACATGAAAGCCTATCGCATTCATGTTATCATACACAGTACCACAAGCAATCTCTTCCCTAGTCAAATAGCGCTTATTAGAACATCCAAATTCCAATTTATTACGATATTCGAATATCTCTACGGATCCCAAAATTGGATTAAATTCAGGCAATTCAACTTTGCCAATACGTGACAACTGGTCATAAACCTGCTGTTGTTTTGCTTCCAATTGCTTTTCGTATGGTAATATCTGCCACTTACATCCTCCGCAAATGCCAAAATGAGGACATTTGGGTGAAGTTCTAACCTCACTCAATTCAACAAAACGCTCTACCCTACCTTCACAGTAATGATGTTTCTTCTTAACAATCTGTATGTCCACAACGTCACCCGGCACACAGAAAGGAACAAATACAACCATATCATCTATATGGGCAATACATTTCCCTTCTGCTGCAACAGATTCTATTTTAATCTTCTCAAACTTTGGTAAGGGTTTTGATCTTCTACTCATAATGCTTTTTTGGATAGATGCAAAGGTACAAAGAAATAGATGAATTACGCGTTAAGAGTACAATAATTCCAAAATAACTTTCAAAAAAATAGAGGTTGCCATCTTCATGACAACCTCTATATGTCTTATAGAAATTCTATTTAATTATTTCTTAAAGAAGTCTTTAACGGCCTCATTAGGAACCATACGTTCATCAAACATGTAAGCACCAGTCTTCGGGCTTCTTACCATTTTGATAACTTTAGAATATGCACGACCATCCGTAGAACCTTCATGGAGGGTAGCGACCGCTTTCTTTGCCATATTATCTTAGCTGATTAAATGTTACTTAATTTCCTTATGAAGAGTCATCTTCTTCATGATAGGATTATACTTCATCAATTCAAGACGCTCAGGGGTATTCTTGCGATTCTTGGTTGTTACATAACGGCTTGTTCCGGGAAGGCCGCTATTTTTCATTTCAGTGCATTCAAGAACTACCTGAACTCTATTGCCTTTAGCTTTCTTTGCCATGATAATTATTCTCCTATAACTTTAATGTCTTTCCAGTCGCAGTATCCTTTAGATACAGCCATTTTCAAAGCAGAGTCCAAACCTACTTTATTAATGAGGCGAAGACCTGCAGCACTGATTTTAAGACTAATCCAACAATCCTCTTCTACATAGTAGAATTTTTTGCTGAAAAGGTTAACATCAAAGCTTCTCTTTGTACGATGCTTTGAGTGAGACACATTACAACCTAACTGTGCCTTCTTTCCTGTAATCTGACAAATCTTAGACATTGCTATCTTTTAATTTTGATTTCGTTTTTTGATACTTATTCCAAACAGGGTGCAAAATTACAAATATTTCGCGAATATCCAAAGTATTCGAGTAAAGAATCTATCCATTTAAGCTTTTTTATTTAATTTAGCTTTATTATCATAGTTTCCAACTCGCTCTCTGAGCAGTTTAATCTCTCGAAAACTCTTTATCAATATGTTCTTTACAGTAATCTAAGAAAAGGTGTAATGCCTTATTAGTTGCAATCGCTAAATTGATGTCTCTACCAAAATCATCTTCCAATTTGAATGTGCGTACATCATCCTTAGCACCATAACCAATCCAAATAGTACCTACAGGGATTTCCGGTGTACCACCACTAGGCCCCGCAATACCTGTTGCTGAAATTGCATAATTGCAGTCCAAGGCCTCACATGCACCTTTAACCATTTGGATGGCAACCTCTTCACAGACAGCAGTCTTTTCTTCCAACACATTAGAATCTACATGTAGAAGATTTATTTTCACCTCGTTGGTATAACTAATAATACCACCTTTAAAATAATTGCTTGCACCGGGTACGGCAATAATAGCCTCTGCAATTCGCCCTCCGGTACAACTTTCTGCCGTACAAAGGGTTTTGCCATTATCATATAAATACTGCTGTATCTCTTTACTTAAAACTTTGCTTTCTAATTCCATGGGTTAAATTCTATTTTACCTTTATTTATTTAAATGTTACTTTGGAGAAGGCAGGCTTGTCTATAGAGCAGAATTCCTTATCAAGATACTTGTAATAGCCTGTAATACCTATCATCGCAGCATTATCGGTCGTATAACTGAATTTAGGAATATAAATCGTCCAACCATATTTTTCAGCATGCTCACGGAATGCATTCCGCAATCCATTATTAGCACTTACACCACCTGCAACGGCAACATGTGTAATATGGGTTTCTTTAACTGCCATTCTCAGCTTCTTCATCAGAATATCTACAATTGTATATTCTAGACTGGCTGCAATATCTTCCTTGTGATTCTCAACGAAGTTAGGTTCTTCCTCAACCCATTTTCTCAAATTATACAAGAACGAAGTCTTTAAGCCGGAAAAGCTATAATCCATTCCCGGAATGTTAGGTTCAGCAAAACGATATGCATGAGGATTACCCTGCCTAGCCAACCTATCTATAATCGGTCCACCGGGATAACCTAATCCCATCACTTTAGAACACTTATCAATCGCCTCACCGGCAGCATCATCAATAGTCTGTCCCAATACTTCCATATCATTATAGGCATTTACTCTCACAATCTGTGAATTTCCGCCTGATACCAACAAGCACAAATATGGGTAAGGTGGCTGATTATGGTCATTCTCATCTTCACGAATAAAATGAGCCAATACATGTCCTTGCAAGTGGTTTACATCAACCAATGGAATATTCAAGGAACGAGCGAGCCCCTTGGCGAAGCTCACTCCTACCAATAATGAGCCCATCAACCCCGGTCCTCTGGTAAACGCTATCGCATTCAACTGTTCTTTTTTGATACCAGCTCTGGCTATAGCTTGTTGAATAACAGGCACTACATTCTGCAAGTGTGCCCTAGAAGCCAGTTCCGGTACTACCCCACCGTATGCCTTATGCACCTCTTGCGATGCCGTGACATTACTAAGTAGAATATCATTTCGTAGAACAGCAGCCGACGTATCATCACAACTGCTTTCTATACCTAATATATATATATCCTTATCTGTCTCCATCTTTTTACCCTTAGTAAGTTAAGATCTCAACTCCATGCTCCGTCATTACGAAAGTATGCTCCCATTGAGCTGATGGCAACTCATCTCCTGTGATAACTTCCCAACCATATTCATCCTCAGCATCTATGAAAACTTTCCACGTTCCCATGTTAATCATTGGTTCAATCGTGAAGACCATACCGGGTACTAATAGCATTCCGGTTCCTTTATGCCCATAATGTACCACATCAGGTTGCTCATGAAAGTCAAGTCCAACTCCATGACCGCAAAGATCTCTCACTACTCCATAATGATATTTCTCTGCATGTTTCTGGATAGCATGACCTATATCTCCGACAAAGCTATACGGTTTAGCTGCTTCAGCACCAATTTCCAAACATTCCTTGGCAACTCTTACCAATTGCTCTTTCTCCGGCGTTGTCTTACCTATGATAAACATTCGAGATGCATCTGCATAATAGCCATCCAAGATAGTTGTCATATCCACATTGATAATATCGCCCTCTTGCAACACATCTGTCGTCTTCGGGATACCATGACAAACCACCTCATTGATACTTGTACAAACACTTTTGGGGTAGCCCTCATAATTCAGGCATGCAGGAATGGCATTGTGCTCTTTGCAATATGCCATACATATATCATCGATTTCTTGCGTATTCATTCCTGCATGAATCTGCTTTGCAACTTCATCCAGCACACCGGTATTGACAACACCGCTCTTACGAATACCTTCTATCTGTTCAGGAGTCTTTATCAACTCACGAGTTGGCACTTCCTTTCCTTTGTTTTCCCAATACATCACTTGCTTATCCAGTTCGGTAACAGGCTCACCGGGTATGCAATGCCATCGCTTTTTCCTTTTAAGCATCATCATTTCTAAATTTAAATCAGAGACAAAGGTAATAAAAAACTATCAATACCCTTTTATTAGTCCTCGTTATTTCATCCAAAATGTGATATATTTTTAATTTTGCAACGCATCGTATTTATATCCTCAGAGGCACATGCGGCACTTTACCTAATGAAGCATTGGTAAATGCAAGGATATGCTTATCACTAGTTCCACAGCATCCTCCAACGATGTTAACCAGTCTTTTGTCCATGAAATCCACTAGTTGTGAAGTTATCGTTTCTACTGCCTCTTCAAATATTCCTTGTCTATTAGGAGTTCCCGCACTAGGACACACACTGATATAGTAAGAAGTTTTTGTTGCTAATTCGTATAAAAACGGTGTCATACTTTGGGCTCGAAAACAATTCAAGCCGACAGAAAATATATTATACGAAGCCACCCCTTGCAAAAACTCTTGTAATGATTGGCCAGCCAAAATGCGCCCAGTCCCCTCATCCAACGTAACACTTAACATCAATGGGATGCACTTACCAAAATTCTTCATCTCCACTTCTGCCGCCTCAATGGCTACTTTCACATTTTCTAAGTCTGTAATCGTCTCTATGAGAAGCAAGTCTACCCCGCCCTCCAATAATGCTCCTATCTGCTCTTGATAGGCATCTTGTAATTCATTAACAGAAATATGGTTGGACAAACCATAGCAAGAACTTCTTTTATTTGTAGGCCCTATACTCCCGGCAACAAACCTTGGGCTATCAGGTGCAGAAAAACGATCCGCACATTTACGTGCGATTCTAGCACCTGCTAAAGTCATATCACGACTTTTATCAGCTATCTGATAATCACTCTGTGAGATACATTGCGAATTAAATGTGTTCGTTGTTATTATATCGGTACCCACTTTCAGATATCGACAGTGAATATCTTCTATAATATCCGGACGCACTAAATTCAACACATCATAGTTACCTAACAACGAACACGACGTATCTGGCAATTCATGGTTTCTAAAATTACCCTCTTTGAGATTGTAGCTTTGAATCATGGTGCCCATAGCCCCATCCATTATTAAGACTCGTTGCTTTACAATCTCATGTATATCCATTTTAGAAACGTTTGATGGCTCTATCCATTTCTCGTCGGTCTTCCTTCTCTTTCAAAGTCTGCCGCTTGTCAAACTCCTTCTTTCCTTTAGCCAAAGCTATATTGACTTTCGCTCTGCCATGTTCATCTATGAACATCAAAGTAGGTACAATGGTATATCCCACTTGTTTTGTAGCCTCGGTCAATCTATATATTTCTCTTTTGTTGAGCAACAGCTTACGGTCGCGCTTGGCCTCATGGTTGCTATACGAGCCATAGAAATAAGTGCTTATATTCATTCCTTTGACCCACATTTCTCCATTATGAATATAGCAGAAAGCATCAACAAGCGATGCCTTGCCCAATCGTATTGACTTGATTTCTGTTCCTGTCAGTACGATTCCTGCCGTATAGGTCTCCATGAAAAAATATTCAAAGGAAGCCTTCTTATTTCGTATTTGTATGGAATTCTTTTTCTTAGAATCCTTATTATCGTTCCCCATTCTTTCGAATTATTCTTGTACTATCGTGGCAAAATTATCTATATGGTCATCTATATAAGCTGCTACCATGGCCGTAAATTGCTCTTCGTTTTCCACGAAAGCATCATCGAACTGGTCAAACTCATCAAATTGCTCAAACAAAGCCATAAATTCATCGTCTGTACAATCGGCTTCTAACTTCTCATGATACTTCTGATACAGTTTATGACTCTTATTTAAGATCCTATATAGGTCTACAATTCCCCATTCGCGAAATGCTTTAGCAGTCGGATTATGATACATGAAATTTCCATATCCATTATGAATCAATTGCACAAAACCGCCATCCATCACTTCCTCGTGTAAATAATGGTAAGCAAGCAATGTGATTTGATCGCTATTCAGCTCCCCAATATTCTCTGCAGTTAACTCTCCTCCAATAACTTCACTGATCGCATTGACAAAAACAGATACAAATGTATCCATGCCGTTCTCGGCAGCTTCACGCAGCTTACTATCTTGTATTGTGACCTTTTTCATTCTTTATTATATGATTGATTTGCAAAGTTAAATAAAACTTCCGGTTTAGCATCCGCAATAACCATAGAATTTCATCACTGCTTGTTGGCAATAGCAGCTAGATTCCCATAAGCAAATGTTATTGCAAAGAATAGTGATTGACACTATAAAACATGTACGATTCTTTATTTCTATCAATATTGTTTATTTTACAAAGATACGATATATTGCAGGAAAAAGACATCTATTACGGTCAATTTGTCATATAAGCCAATTGCTGCAAGGGCGGAACAACACTACTGAAAAGGCTTGGCAGGCTTGCTGAAAGGTGGTGACAGCGATGCTGCGGAGCCTTTGCAATAAATCATTATCATCATTTTGGCATAACATTTGTAATAAAAATAAAGACAGGAAGAGTGCACTATGTACAAAAGAATCCTGTCCATAAAGATTTCACTATATAGACTTTAAGGTAAAAGGAGACAATTATATGACTAGTCAGTTTACACCAAGGGTATCAGAAATACTGGCATTCAGCCGCGAGGAAGCTTCTCGTTTGGCCAGTAGGTCAGTAGGACCTGAACACCTATTGCTAGGCATGTTGCGCGAAAAAGATAGTCCACTCATCAATATATTCCAACGCTTGCAAATCAACATTCAGTCTATCAAGATTGAATTAGAGCAAAGGGTACGTGAAGAAGAGGTTGGAACGCCTATTATTACAAGCGAGTTGGTATTGAACGAGAAAGCCAGTAACATTCTTAAACTTGCTGTTTTAGAGGCACGTCTGCAACATACGCAAAATGTAGATGTACAGCATCTGCTGTTAGCAATTCTGCACGACCAAGTAAACAACGGTGCCAAAGAAGTATTGGAATTCTACAATATGAACTATGCCGAAACCTTGGAACTTCTTCAAACACAAAAGACCGGTACACCAAATGTAAGAAATGGAATCGGCCTTTCGGAGGATGAGGAAGAAGATGAAAGCGAGCGTACTTTATCATCTCATCATAAGCAGAATACCTCTACCATACAGCAAAAGGCTTCGGGCGCAAAGACTCCCGTCTTGGATAATTTTTCCACCGACCTCACCCTAGCTGCAGCCGAAGGAAAGTTAGATCCGGTAGTCGGTAGAGAGACAGAAATTCAACGTGTCACAGAGATATTGTGCCGTCGTAAGAAGAACAATCCTATTCTTATCGGAGAACCCGGTGTGGGTAAGAGTGCTATCGTTGAGGGGCTAGCCCAACTCATCACGAACCGTCGCACAAGTCCGATGCTGTTTAATCGTCGTGTTGTCAGTCTTGATATGACAGCCATCGTAGCAGGCACGAAGTACAGAGGACAATTTGAAGAGCGCATACGTGCGCTGCTCAAAGAATTGGAGCAGAATCCCGACATCATCGTGTTTATTGACGAAATACACACACTCATTGGCGCAGGAAGTACTCCGGGAAGTATGGATGCCGCCAATATCATGAAACCGGCATTGGCTCGTGGTGTCATCCAATGTATCGGTGCGACTACTCTTGACGAGTATCGTAACAGCATAGAGAAGGACGGTGCGCTCGAAAGACGTTTCCAAAAAATACTTGTAGAGCCTACAAACGAAGAACAAACACTGCAGATTCTACAAAATATCAAGGATCGTTACGAACAGCATCATCAAGTAAACTATACAGAAGATGCGCTACAAGCGTGTGTCAAATTGACAGAACGATATATTACTGACAGATTTTTCCCAGACAAAGCCATTGATGCTCTCGACGAAGCAGGGGCTCGTATCCATCTGCAACATGCTGTAGTGCCACCTGAGATTACTGCCAAAGAAAAGGAAATTGCACTTATCAAGCAAAAGAAACAGAATGCAGTCAAGAATCAAAATTTCGAACTTGCTGCCAGCTATCGCGACAAACAGACCGAATTAGAGGCAGAGCTAGACAAACTAAATAACCAATGGGCTAGCGGAGAAAATGCCGATAGACAAACCGTTACGGAAACAGAGATTGCCGGAGTGGTGTCATTGATGACCGGCATCCCCGTTCAGAAGATGGCAGAAGCAGAAGGTATCAGGCTCAAGAATATGGGCGAAGAACTCAGAACAGCTGTCGTAGCTCAAGATTCTGCCATCAATAAGATGGTGAAAGCTATTCAACGAAACCGTGTGGGACTCAAAGAACCCAATCATCCGATTGGTGTTTTCATGTTCTTAGGTCCTACCGGAGTTGGCAAAACCTATCTAGCCAAGAAGTTAGCTGAATATATGTTCGGTTCTACCGATGCCCTTATCCGCATTGACATGAGCGAATACACTGAGAGTTTCAACGTTTCCAGACTCGTCGGTGCACCTCCGGGATATGTTGGCTATGAAGAAGGCGGCCAACTGACAGAGCAAGTTCGGCGTCATCCCTACTCCATCGTATTGCTTGACGAGATAGAGAAAGCACACGGCAATGTCTTCAATCTACTGCTTCAGGTACTAGACGAAGGACGATTGACCGATGGAAACGGTCGATTGGTAGATTTCCGTAATACGGTCATCATCATGACATCAAATGCCGGAACAAGGCAACTGAAAGAGTTTGGACGGGGTGTAGGTTTCAATGCCATGGGCACCAACAACCTGAGTGTTGACGAAAAGGATAAAGAGTATGCACGCTCTATCATCCAAAAGAGCTTAAGCAAGCAATTTGCCCCGGAATTCTTGAATCGTCTAGATGAGATTATCACCTTCGACCAGCTGGATCTTGATGCCATCAAAAAGATTATCAATATTGAGTTGAAAGGCTTGTATAGCAGAATAGAAGCTCTTGGCTATCATTTACAAATCACTGATAAAGCCAAAGAATTTGTTGCTACAAAAGGTTACGATGTACAGTTTGGAGCCCGCCCACTAAAAAGAGCTATACAAAACTACATTGAAGATGGTGTGTGCGAACGCATACTGAGCGGAGAACTACAACATGGTGATACGATAAGCGTAGGTAAAAATCCGAATAAAGAGGAACTTACATTTAAATAATACAAAATAAAAAACGAGGATATAGTAAACCGCTATATCCTCGTTTTTGCTTTTAGTTACACCAATAAAAAGGTTATCTGCATTACAAGACTTTATATCTGGATTACAAGACTTTATATCTGGCAAACTTCAATAGCAGTAGTTTCGTGCCAGTATTGGCAAATTCAACTGTAGCCTTGGTATTTTCACCTTCTCCTTCAATTTTTTGGACGACACCGACACCAAATCTCTGATGCTCGATTCGGCTTCCGACTTGCAAATTATGCGCCATAGGCTGAGTGTGTTCTACAGGCTGTTGCACCGTACGAACAGGACGAAACGAAGGAGTATAAGCCGAGCGTGGCTTCTCTATTGGTTCGATTTGTCTTTGAGGAACCACCCGACGAGGTGCTTCAGAAATACGTCCCATTCCCTCATCTATAACGATGAAACGGGGATCTATGTCACGCAAGAATCTGCTAGGAACATCTGTCTCCAACTTACCGTAACGCCATCGATTCTTGGCACATGTGAGAATGCAACGCTTCTCGGCACGAGTGATAGCAACATATAGTAATCGACGCTCTTCCTCCAGTTCTCTCAGACTGTTTGTAGACATCGGACTTGGAAAGATGTTTTCTTCTAATCCAACGATAAACACCGTAGGAAATTCCAATCCTTTAGCCGCATGCACCGTCATCAAGTTAACCTTACTTCCATCTTCAGTTTCTTTATCCTGATAGAGAGCCACCGTCTGTAAGAAGTCAGGCAGATATACTCGTTCCTCAAGCCCCTCTTCACGATTGCCTTCAACAAACTCCTGAAGTCCATTGAAGAATTCTGTTAGGTTCTCTTGTTTAGATAAATTTTCAGTATCTTTACTAGCATAAATATCTGCACTGATACCACTTTCCTTGACGATTTCCTCACCAAGCATCATTGCATCAACTGTATTTAATTTGGAAGTAAAACGTTCTATCATCTGTGAAAAGGCTTCCAACTTGGTAAATACAGACCGACTCAATTCCAAACCACACGCATTTGGTTGGGTAATAGCCGTCCACAAGCTCACTCCTGATTGCTGCGAAGCTGCGATAACTTTCTGTAATGTAATGTTACCAATGCCCCTTGTTGGGTAGTTGATAATACGTTTAAAAGCCTCTTCATCATCATGATTGACTATCAACCGGAAATAAGCAATAATATCTTTAATTTCCTTCCGCTGATAGAAACTCATGCCTCCATAGATACGATAAGGTATATTGTATTTCAACAGTTCCTCTTCAAAACTTCGACTTTGTGAATTGGTACGATAAAGTATAGCAAAATCACTATACGCACATCTATCTTGCCGACGAATACGCATAATATCTTTACAGACTACAGCAGCCTCTTCCTTGTCGCTATATAGAGGTTTTAACAACAATTTCTCACCCGTATCATTTTCGCTAAATACATCTTTAGGAATTTGACGTTCATTGTGTTTAATCAAGCTATTGGCCGCTTGGACTATTCGTTGAGTAGATCTATAATTCTGTTCCAATTTGAAGAGTTTAGAATCAGGGTATATCTTATTGTATTCTAAGATGTTATCGATATTGGCTCCACGAAATCCATAAATGCTCTGCGCATCGTCTCCGACAACACAAACTCGCCTATTAGCTTGGGTCAACTGGAAGACAATACACTGTTGAACATAGTTGGTATCTTGATACTCATCGACTAAGACATACTGAAAACGGGTCGCGTATTTGGTACAGATATCGGGATGTTCAGCGAATAACCGATAGGTGATGACCAATAAATCGTCAAAATCCATGGCATTAGCCTGCAAACATCGCTGCTCGTAGATACTGAATATTCGACTAATTTCAGGCATACGTGCATCGCGGTCGCGCTCTATTAAAGTGCGATTTGCTGCATACTGTTGTGCCAATATCAGTTTATTCTTCGCCATGCTGATTCTAGCATGCACCGAACCCGGCTTATAGATTTTATCATCCAATCCTAATTCCTTGATAATCGCTTTGAGTAAAGAACGCGAGTCGGTTTCATCATAGATTGTAAAATTGGAATGATAGCCTATAATATCAGATTCTATGCGCAGAATACGGGAAAATACGCTGTGAAAAGTACCCATATTGAGCCGCGAAGCCTGCTCTCTACCCACGATTTTAGCAATACGCTCCTTCATCTCATCGGCCGCCCTATTGGTAAACGTGAGTGCCAAAATACTCCAAGGCTGGTAGCCTTGGCTAAGTAAGTATGCTATTTTATATGTCAGCACGCGTGTCTTACCAGAGCCGGCACCGGCAATGACAAGTTCTGGACCATCACAATATTCTACAGCATCACGCTGAGAAGGGTTTAATGCCGTTAAAAATTCATTTTCTATCATCATATTATCGAGAATACACACCACCGACTACAGTGCGTGGATTATAATCTTTACCCTCGGAAGGGAATGCCGGAATGAAACGCATGTTGTTCTCTATCTGTCGCTGACGCTTCCTCATATATTCACTAGGAGACTTACTGCTGAACTTACGGGGATTGGGTAATGTGGCAGCAATCAATGCACACTCGCCACGACTAAGGCCTATAGCAGTCTTTCCAAAATGATATTCCGCTACCGCATCGGCTCCATAGATACCATTGCCCATCTCTATAGAGTTCAAATAAACCTCCATAATTCTCTGTTTACTCCACATTAACTCAATGAGAGCGGTGAAATAAACTTCAAATCCTTTGCGAACCCAAGAGCGACCGGGCCATAGAAATACATTTTTAGCGGTTTGCTGACTGATTGTGCTAGCTCCCAACTTCCGCTTACCACCTTGTAGATTACGCCTTGCAGCCTTTTCTATAGCATCGTAATCAAAGCCATGGTGCAGCAAGAATCGCTGATCTTCACTAGCCATTACGGCAACAGGAAGATGCGGAGAAATCTTATCTAATGAAACCCAATGGTGGTGTAACTCTATGGAATCGCCATTCCCAACTTGTTGGAAACAGCGAATGAACATGAGAGGGGTAAAATATATTGGCAAGAAACGATAGACGACAACTGCCAATATTGTTGAAGCAAGAAAGGCTGCGATGCCCCAACGGATGACTTTCCAAATCAGACTCATTACAAATATTTATTCAAAAACAAATAATCGATTGCTATTGACAATACGAAAAAGGTTACCACAAACCGAAATATGTGGCAACCTTTCCTTTTTATGTTATAGTATGTTTACTCTTATCAACTCTATATTAATGTGACAAGGTTCCGTTATTTGCAGACTGAACCATAGCTTGAGAAGCATACATATATACCTCTACACGACGATTTTGTTGACGTCCGCTTGCTGTTGAGTTATCTGCCACAGGTTCAGAACTACCCTTACCTGTTACATTCTGGAACTGATTAGCAGCTACACCACAACTCTTCAGGTAAGAGACAACACTGCTAGCACGATTATTACTCAGTGGAATATTAATACCATCACTACCAGTAGAGTCGGTATGACCATAGATATCTACATAACAATCAGTATTGTTTTTCAGTACGGTTGAGAACTTTGCCAATTCATTTTTGGAAGTTTGATTCAGAGTTGCTTTGCCTGTTGCAAACAAGATACCGCTATCAAATGTAATCTTAACAGCCTTTAAGCCATTAGCATCGGTCACTTCTTCCACCTTAGCATTCTCTACTTGGGCTCTAGCTTCTTCTGCAACCTTATCCATGTGACGGCCAATGATTGCACCGGCACCTGAACCTACAGCACCGCCAATAGCTGCACCAACAGCTGTATTTCCTGCAATTTTACCAATGATAGCACCTAATACCGTACCACCACCGGCTCCAATCAGAGCTCCTGTACCTTGCTTAGTTGCACAACCAAATACTGTTAAAAGACACAAACTAAGTGTCATAACTTTCATTTTTCTCATAATCTCTTATCTTGTAAGTTATTTATATCATTATATTTCACAATGCAAAGATAGTAGTTTTTCGCTCAACCTCATGCGATAACCAACTTTTTTTCGTACTTTTGCGCTACAAATATAATTAGATATTTACATTAGAAAATAAGGGAAACACCTATTCGATAGTATAGTTTTCCCTAAAACATAATAAAACAAATAAACGATGGCGACAGAACTAAAAGATTTAACCAAACGCGCTGACAATTATAGTCAATGGTATAATGATTTGGTAATCAAGGCAGATTTGGCTGAACAAGCTCCAGTACGCGGTTGTATGATTATTAAACCATACGGATTTGCAATCTGGGAAAAAATGAAAGAGCAACTGGATAAGATGTTCAAAGAAACTGGTGCACAGAATGCTTATTTCCCACTTCTTATTCCTAAATCATTCCTATCGAAAGAAGCAGAACATGTAAAAGGTTTCGCTAAGGAGTGTGCGGTCGTCACCCATTATCGTCTAAAATCAAGCGAAGATGGTAGTAGCGTTGAAGTTGACCCTTCAGCTAGGTTGGACGAGGAGTTAATCATTCGTCCAACATCAGAGACTATCATTTGGAATACATATAGAAATTGGATTCACTCTTATCGCGATCTGCCTTTGATGTGTAATCAATGGTGCAACGTGATGCGCTGGGAAATGAGAACTCGTCCATTCCTCCGTACGAGTGAGTTCCTTTGGCAGGAAGGTCATACAGCCCACGCGACAAGAGAAGAAGCTGAAGAAGAAGCAAAGAAGATGCTCCATGTATATGCTGATTTTGCTGAGAATTGGATGGCTGTCCCTGTAATTCAGGGTGTAAAGAGCGAAACTGAAAGATTTGCGGGAGCACTAGATACCTACACTATCGAAGCAATGATGCAGGATGGTAAAGCTCTTCAAAGCGGAACAAGCCATTTCCTTGGGCAGAATTTCGCAAAAAGTTTTGATGTTACATTCTTAAATAAAGAAAACAAGCCGGAATATGTATGGGCCACTTCGTGGGGAGTTTCAACTCGTTTGATGGGTGCCCTCATCATGGTCCACTCTGATGACAATGGACTTGTGCTACCTCCAAAGCTTGCGCCGATTCAAGTTGTCATCATTCCTATTTCTAGAAATCAGGAACAATTGGCTGCCATTACAGAGAAATTAAATCCTGTTATCAGCCAACTTAAAGCATTAGGTGTTACCGTTAAGTTTGATGATGCAGACAACAAACGTCCCGGATTCAAATTTGCTGACTACGAACTAAAGGGTGTTCCGGTAAGACTTGTGATGGGTGGACGAGATCTAGAGAATAATACCATCGAAATCATGAGAAGAGATACACTTGACAAAGAGAATGTTTCTTTTGATGGTATCGTTGAACGTGTAACAAAATTGCTCGAAGATATTCAGTCAAACCTCTTGGAGAAAGCAAAGACTTATCGTGATAGTAGAATCACAGAGTGCGATGACTACGAGGTCTTCAAGGAAAAAGTTAAAGATGGTGGATTCTTCTTGTGCCACTGGGATGGAACAGAAGAGACTGAGGCTAAGATTAAAGAAGAGACACAAGCTACCATTCGATGCGTTCCATTTGCATTTGAACAAACGCCCGGAACAGACATGGTAAGTGGTAAACCGGCAAAATATCGAGTGATCATCGCAAGAAGTTACTAAACAAATAAAGGGATGTCAATTGACATCCCTTTATTTGTTTTATAAGATAATATCTTTATTTACCTTTGTAACTCTGCCATTCCAAATAGCCACCTTTTAGATTGATCACCTTAAAACCTTCTTTAGAAAGAAGATCTGCAGACATCATACTGCGCCTGCCACTTCTGCAATAAACATAACTCGTTTTACTTTTATCTAATTGTTTTTTTGCTTTTTCGATAAAATCAGACTGAGTAACATCTATATTCAGAGCTTTTTCAATATGTCCTTCGGCAAATTCTTCTGATGTTCTAACGTCTATTATTTGAGCATTCACATCTGATAGAGCCTTCTCGAAACTAACTGCATCCACCGTTACAATGGCATTTGCAGGGATATTCTTCTGTACGCAGGCGGCCCCTGTCAATCCCAAGAGAGCCGTCAACATCTTTATCAATTTACACTTCATATATTTTTTCTATTTGATGATGCAAATATAAGAAATTAATATGATACTACAGCAGAAACAAGCAAAGTTACTTTCGCTCGTCATCATTCCTATAGCGATAGTGGAACTATCAATTTTATTCCAAAATTACGCCCCATATTAAATACTCCGCGTCTCCCAGTTACATTGTTGATAGCTACATATTTTAGGCGATTTAGATGATTCTGATAAGCGCGGTCAAACACATTGTTCAGTGTTAAGATTAAAGTGGCAACCTTTTTACCTTTCACTTTAAAATCTGTACCAGCCGATAAGTTCAGTAAAGTATACGAAGGTGTTGCCGTCTCTGTCTCATCTGCCGCATAAAATGATTTTGTCGGAGATTACACTCCATAGATACTGCTGCATAAGTATTATCCCAAACCTTTCCATCATTGATAAAAGTATAGTTCAATTCATATGTCCATCGAGGTGCAGGAGTATAGGGTAAATACTTAGAATCCTTGGGTTGATGGGCTTGAACAGCATTAACATAGGAGAATGTATTCTCGAAATGCAACTTCCGAACAGGGTGGAAATCAATGCTAAACTCTCCGCCAAGAAGCCTTGCATTGCCTTGGGTGTACTGGTAAGTATCGTATCCTTCTGTCTTAACTCCATTTAATTTATGATTAAAAATAAAGCTGTCTATGAAGTTTGCAAACAAACTTAACTGGGTAGAAAGAAGCTTTGAGGTATAATCAAGGCCTAAATCAATTTGCCAACTATACTCAGGATCCAATTCTTTGTTTCCAATCACGTACTGAATAGTTCCTTCATGAACACCATTAGAAGCCAGTTCACCCACTGTAGGAGTACGGAAACCACGCGCTAAATTCAATTTAATAGCAACATCACCTACCGAAGTAGCTCCTACACTTCCGGTTAAACCAGAGAAATTACGCGATATTTTCTCAAAAACATCACCAAGTTTAAAGCTATGCAGATTTCGATTATCATATCGTAGACCTGCGCTGATATTCCAATTATCTATCTTTAGTCCTACCGTAGCAAAGGCTCCAATATCAAAAAAAAAAAATCATCACCTTTATTCAACGAACGCTGATACATACCATTCGTACCAAAGTTCCATCGCTAGCCACCGAGTTGTGGTACCTCGTAATGTACATCATAGTTGATGGTATGAAGCATGAAATCCAATCCCGGAGTAGTTGGAGATTCCTCGAATTCCTGCCTTCTATTGTGTTGGTATCCCACAATGAATTTCAGAGAACCAGAGCCAAGATACACCGTATTATCAATGACTGCTTTTAGGGTTTTACGTGTTGGAATGGCATCTCATCCTCAAATTCTCCGGTAGTCTCATCATGCTCACCTTCTACAATGCCCGGTTTAAGATAATAATAATCTATATTTAAATGTGAATATCCCCAACTACGATTAATTCCGAGCATGGTATTTATCCCCTTTTCCGTATATTGCGAATTCTTCACCTTACCATCATACTTATTTTGATATTCGCCTGCATACTTGTCTGAGAATCGGAAATTCCAAACAAAATCATTTTGATTACCAGCAAAATCAAGCGAATAATCACGCAAAGAATTATTGGATTGGTATTCACCGGACACATTAGCTCTCATTTCTCCCTTTGCCAATGCAGGAGCATCATGAAATATTAACACTCCGGCCATCGCATCAGAACCATACATTAAGCTCGCCGGACCCTTTCAATATCTCTACAGAAGATACGGTTTGCCCATCTATTTCGATACCATGTTCATCTCCCCATTGCTGTCCTTCCTGTCTTACTCCATCGTTAACTACAACTACACGATTGAAACCAAGTCCCCGAACCACAGGCTTAGATATTCCATTTCCAGTTGTAATCTCTGCAATACCGGACTGATGTGCCAAGGCATTGATGATATTACTAGACTGAGTCATCTGCAATTCACGCAGACTAACAAGCGTTACAGGAGTCGGCATCTCCTTCAATAATGCCTTACCAGTAATACCTGTCACAACAACTTCGTTGATCATAGCATTCGTTTCTTCCATCAAGAAATTTCTAACGTGGGTAGTTGTAAGGTCTATATTTTCCACTATAACTCGATGTCCAATGTAAGTAACTTGTACTGTTAACTTACGTTGTGGCAGATTGTCAAATAAATAATATCCTTTTTCATTTGTGGTTGCTCCTATATTTAATTCCGGAAAGGTAACAACAACACCTGTCAACGGACTACCATCAATGGCATCCGACACTTGTCCTGAGAGGGTGGCTTTCCCTACTACAGGGGCAGCTACTGTCATCATGCAGATATAGGATAACAATAACACTAATAAATTCTTCTTCATAATGCATGTATACTTTTGTTTATAAAAACTATCATTTCAATAGATTACAAACCTAGGAGGAGCACGCCTTGAAAAGAAAATTGTATAACCGGCAACTCTATTACTACATCTATCAATGCATTTTCCCAAATACTTATTGGTGGAAAATGCACTAAATAGGATAATCACTGGTATAAATAAGAAACTATGAAATTGACAAAGTGCGCAAAAATCTAGATTTCTTGCTTGAGAATCTAAATGACTTGCATGCTTGATATGATGTAAACAAGCTGCACACTCCTTTTCTGTTGCAGGTAGAGAAGAATGCACATGAACAGAAGACATGACTAATATCGGTGCAAAAGCCACCAATAATAGCCACGCCTCTAGTATTCTTCTTCGTGCCCTAATCCTGATAGTGCACAAAGGTAGAGAATTATTGCTATCTTACAAAGTAATTCTATACAAAACCATTTCTCTATCCTCTAATCATGGTCAATAACATCTTAAATGGCTTAGCGGCATGAACAGCGTGTCGCGCCCCACAAGGAATAATAAAAGAGTCACCTTTTTTTATAATATGTAAACTATCTTCGACAGTCAATTCCATTTCCCCTTCAATTACTTGAATAAACGCATCATAGGGTGCAATATGTTCAGAAAGTCCTTGTCCTTCATCAAATGAGAACAATGTAATACTCCCCATATCATTATGAATCAGCTCTTTCGACACCACACCACCTTCCGTATATGCTATAAGGTCACCTACAATGAAAACTTTTCCTTTTTCTACCTTTGCCATAACTCTATCATTTATTGGTTTCTATACATCTAATCCAACAAATTAAATGCCATGAAGTAAAAAAGGAGAATGTAGTAACAAATGTTACCAACCTACACAGATAGGCATAAAAAAAGCTGCTTATAAAGCAGCTTTCGTAGTCGGTACGAGAATCGAACTCGTATGCCAAGATTGAGAATCTTGTATCCTAACCGTTAGATGAACCGACCGGTTTGCATTAAGAACGGCACTTGCGGAAGGAGGGGGATTCGAACCCCCGGTACGGAACCCGTACGTCAGTTTAGCAAACTGGTGGTTTCAGCCACTCACCCATCCTTCCAAAGATTGGTTTTAAACCGAACTTACCAAGCATTGTTCTTAAATGCGGTGCAAAGGTAATGCAAATATTCAATATCACCAAAATTATTCTATAGTTTTTTATTGACTATTTCATTCTTTCCACTTTCTTACCATATAAGTATATAGAGGCATCAATAAAATGAGCCCGGTAATCACCGAGCTCATTATTATATATGTATTTGCCTACAACAATATTAGTCAAGCCACTTCACATAGCAGAAGTCTTGACGATGTGGCAGCTTCTCATTTTTAGGATACATACGAACACAAGTACGGAATGCACCAGCGTCGCTAGGTTCAATAGTAGCTTCGAAAGTATAAAGATTACCTTCATGCCCTACCATCTTAAATTCGCGAACACTATAAATCTCATGTTCATCGTCACTTTGGCTATTCTTTAGAATAACGAGTTCCAATCCTACAGCATCATTTAGACCTTGTTCATCGATAACATATTTAATAGTCGTCTCAACGCCAGTCTCTCCTCCATTCTCTATAAACTGTGTGTCTTTAGATACAACATGAATTGAATCCCAGCGTTCTGCCACAGTTTCCTTCCATGCTGCGATTTCCTTAGCTAGTTGATATCCATTTGCCAGCAATTTCTTAGAGCGTTCTGCTTCCTTCTGATAGAACTTCTCATAGTAATCATCTAGCTGTCGCTTCATAGTATAATGAGGTGCAATGGTCGCAATGGAGTTCTTCACCACCTTCAACCAAGCTTCGCTATACCCCTTCTTATTCTTATTATAATAAAGAGGTATAATCTCATTCTCCAACAAGCTATAGATAGTTGCTGCATCCAACTGGTCCTGATAGCCTTGATTATCATAGGTACGTTTCTGTGGCAGAGCCCAACCAGCACCCTCACGATAACCTTCTACCCACCAGCCATCAAGCACAGAGAGGTTTACAACACCGTTCATCTCTGCCTTTTCACCAGATGTACCAGAAGCTTCAAGAGGGCGTGTCGGCGTATTCATCCAAATATCAACACCCGAAACAAGTCGACGAGCCAACTGCATATCATAATCTTCTAGGAAGATAATCTTACCGAGGAATTCCGGACGTTGGCTAATTTCAAAGATTTTCTTTATCAATCCTTGTCCAGCACCGTCTGCAGGGTGAGCCTTACCAGAGAAGAAGAACAGTACAGGATGCTCTGGATCATTTACAATTTTAGCCAATCTATCAAGGTCGGTGAACAACAAGTGAGCACGTTTATAAGTTGCGAAGCGACGACAGAAACCTATCATCAACGCATTAGGGTTAATGCGCTCCAATAATGACACCACTCTTGAAGGATCGCCTTGGTTCTTCAGCCAAGACTCTGTGAACTTTTCACGTATATAATCTACCAACTTTTTCTTCAAAGTCATACGTGTGTTCCATATCTCATCATTAGGAACATCGTTGATAGCATGCCAAATATTCTCATTACTCTGGTCGCTCATAAATGAGGCATCAAAGTATTTGTCGTATACCTTACGCCATTCTGTCGCTGTCCAAGTTGGAAGATGGACACCATTGGTTACATATCCGACATGATTCTCTTCTGGGAAATAACCATTCCAGATAGGAGCAAACATCTTTTGACTTACCCATCCATGCAACTTACTTACGCCATTAACCTCTTGGCAAGTGTTACATGCAAAGATAGACATGCAGAAACGCTCTTCATGGTTATCCGGATTCTCACGTCCCATACCAATAAACTCATCCCATGAAATACCTAGACGAGATGGATATCCACCCATATATTTTCCAAATAAAGCCTCGTCAAAATAGTCATGCCCTGCAGGTACCGGTGTATGAACGGTATAAAGTGAAGAAGCACGAACCAACTCCATTGCTTGATTGAAGCTAAGTCCCTCGTCTACATAATCACACAAGCGCTGCAAATTACACAAAGCAGCATGACCTTCATTGCAATGATATACATCTTTCTTGATGCCAAGCTTCTTCAAAGCCAGCATACCACCAATACCCAAGAGAATTTCTTGCTTCAAACGGTTTTCCCAGTCACCACCATAGAGAGCATGTGTAATAGGCTTATCAAATTCAGAGTTCATCTCATTATCTGTATCCAAGAGATACAATTTGATACGTCCCACATTCATGCACCAAAGACTTGCATGGACTTGATAGTTCAAATAAGGTACATCAACAACCATCGGATTCCCATCCTCATTATAGACACGCTCGATTGGAAGCGAATTAAAGTTCTGCGCTTCATACTTGGCAATCTGCTGACCGTCCATACTTAACGACTGAGTGAAGTAGCCATAACGATACAAGAAGCCCACGGCACACATATCGACATTACTATCCGAAGCTTCCTTCAGATAGTCACCAGCCAACATACCAAGACCGCCTGAATAAATTTTAACTACCTGATTGATGCCATACTCCATACTGAAGTACGCTACCGATGGGCGCTCTGCATTAGGTTTCACATCCATGTAAGCACGGAACTTTGCATAAATGTCTTTCACCTTCTTCATCGTAGCCTTGTCTTTCACAATCTGTTCCTTACGGTCGTAACTCAAACGTTCCAACAATAACACTGGATTATGACCCACTTCTTCATAAAGTTTTGCATCAAGACTCTTAAAGAGATCGCGTGCCTCATAATTCCAAGCCCACCACATATTCTGAGCAAGCTCATTTAGACACTGTAGCTGTTCTGGAAGCCTTGATTTAATAGTCAGCTCTTTCCACTGCGGAGCATTCGTATAATCAGCTTTAATTTTCATAAAATATTTTATTATAATAATTTTATACTATCTTTTATCTATTCTTTCGAGATGCCGCTTTTGACAAAGCTATATCATAAGCGACCTTATAATAAGCAATAAACTTATCCCAAAGCGCTCTCTTCGACAGGTTACTTGCATGCATACGAGCCTTTCTCACGGTCGCATCATCAAAAGAGGCATAAGTAACTATCGCATTCTTAATATCATCAGCCACCTCCGAATAATTATAATCGGTTCGGTGAATCACCTCTACTCCATCAATTAACTTACATGGTTTACCTTTTTCTGCATTTGCCCACAGGCCAAACCCAGCTAAATCTGTCGTGATACAAGGCACCTTAAAGGCTATCGACTCTAATGGCGTATATCCCCAAGGTTCATAATATGATGGGAATACCGAAAGATCATTACCAGACACTACATCATAATAAGGCATATTGACAATACCATCATCGCCATTCAGATAACAAGGTATAAAAATCAACTTCACCTTATCTTCTACCCTATTTTGTATATCAAGATATCTAGCCATTCCCAAGACACAATCTTCTTGAGAATTATGTAACCAGTGAGTCAGCATCGGTTCCGGTAACGGAGTATCGTATTTCTTGCCAGAGTCCAATCGTTCTTTCAGATCTTGACGTACATCTCCTACCCAGCCGGGCACCTCTATAAACGCTATGACATTCTTCTGAAGATTCGTATCAAATCGCAACCTATTCATAGCTTCGATGAAAACATCTATGCCTTTGTTTCTAAATTCATAGCGCCCACTCGTAGCTACAAGTAAAGTATCATCTCCCAAATCTGTTCCCAACAAAGCATTGGCAATTCTCAACATTTTGGTTCGAACCTCTTTACGCTTCTTCGTAAAGGCAGCACCCTTAGGAACAAAATTGTCTTCAAATCCATTAGGCAACACACAATCTACTGGTCTGTCCAGCAGTTCTCGACATTCGGCAGCAGTAATGTCACTCACAGTCGTAAAACAGTCTACATTCATGGCTGCTTGTTTCTCTACCGAATGTTTACTTTGCATATTCAATTCCGCAGCCATCTGATCACCCTGATATGCTGATAGATATTCATATAGAGGTTTGTTATTACCGGCTATACTGCGACCGATACTTGTTGCGTGGGTCGTGAAAATGGTACCAACCTGTGGCAGATGCTTCTGAACATATAAAAGGCCTAAACAAGTCATCCACTCGTTACCGTGATAAATCACTTGCGACTGCTCATTTAAATAGAAATGGTAGAAACTTTCCACTACTTTAGCAGCAGCATACGAGAACATTGATGCCTCATCGTAATCGCCATAAGCATGGAGACTATCCACTTGGAAATCTTCCCACATTTGACTATATATATAATTCTTCTGCTGATAATATGGGGTAAAATCCACCAAGACGGCAACCGGACGACCGGGAATCATCCAGCGTCCAATACGAACGTGAAGCCCTTCTTGCCTAGCCTGTACAAGCCAATCGGCATAAATGGCATCATCTTCTTCAAAAAAAGGACTTTCTGTATCCTTCCAACAATCCGGGCCGATAAATATGAGTTGATCACCTAGCAGCGCTTGCAATGTTTTGGCACGCGTAGAAAGTACTGCGTATATACCACCAATTTTGTTACATACTTCCCAACTCGATTCAAATATATAATCGGGAAATCTTTTTTCTTTACTCATGATAAGTCTAATATCGCTTCAAATTTAATATAAATTATCTAATTTGACAACTTTAAATCCTAATATTTGATTAAACAGGCTCTTTTCTTGATGTAAACAATTATCTTTGCAATAATCAATTAGTTACACACGATGAAAAGAATATTTTCTATTTGGCTTTGTCTCACTTTTTCGCTCATCGTTTTTGCTCAAAGAGACAAGAACTTTCAAGGATATTTATACAATCAAGAATATCAAGTATATATATACATGAACTTCTATGATAACAATGTTTTGGTTAAAGATCAAGAGGTTTTCGGAGAACTCCCCGGTTATCTCGGAGCGATAAGAGACACTAGAAAATGGCTAATTATCAGCGCAGATTTAGTTTCTCCAAACACTGCAAATCTAGAAATATCAAATGATTATGGAAGCGAAGATCTTACTGCAACGTTGTCAAAAAGTAAGGATGGCAACTATATATTAACCCAGAAAAGTGGCAGTAACATCAAGATTGTAGTCAATCGGAAATGGGTCAAGCTCCCGAAATCACTCACTTTCGTCCTCCAAGAGTCCCCGCTCACCCGGTAGTATTTCTCTCATTTGCGTGCAACTAATCAAGGAAAATGAAGAATTATCGTATAATGCGAAAACTATCTGATAATGAGTGAAAAATGGAGTTAAACAGGTCGTATCTTGTCCGTGATGATGAGGGAAGTCTTTGGCTGAAGTTCAACAGGCAGAAGACAGGCGTACTTTGTCGTATCAAGTTGTAGCCCGAAGCCATCAGGATAATAGAGAAGTACAAGAGCGATGAAAGGGAAAGCCTATTGCCACAGATGAAATATGCCACCTATCAATCGTATCTTAAAGCATTGCGCCTAAGAGCAGGCATAGCCTTTCCCTTTACCACTCATACGGCAAGGCATACCTTTGCCACGCTCATTACCCTTGAACAAGGAGTACCGATAGAAACGGTAAGCAAGATGTTGGGGCATAGTAACGTGAGTATGACCGAGCGGTACGCAAAGGTTACGCCACAGAAGCTGTTTGTGGAGTTTGAGCGTTTCCTTTCTTTCACAGAGGATATGCAGATGAGCATTTAGCAATAGTAGCATTAAAACTAAAATCATGATGAGAAGTACATTCAAAACACTGCTTTATATCAACAGACAAAAGACTAAGGGAGGGCACATGTCTGTAGAAATATCAACAAGAGCATATTTACCTTTTGCTGACGCTCGACAAATCGGTTATAGGATAGTATATGGGGAAATTCGGAACGATGATGTTCACAAATCTCATGAAGATAGAACGTTTTGAGATCTATGTAATGAGACTGATGATACATGATGAGGATAGTCATTATTTCACTATCGCTCATTACACACGGACGGTTTCGGCGATGCTTACTAGACTCGTCTAACAGACGTTTTTGAGTTGAGGAGCAAAAAGCTTGCAGAATTCATCAAGAATACAGAATATTTCTATTAAATTTGTACTATTCATAGGAGTGGATATTTTTCGTTAATACTTTGATTATCAACTATAAAGATACGAAAAACATTCCACTCCTACAACTTTTTTGAAGAATTTCTTATACCGAACTCAGGTTATTTTATGAAGTTTAGTAAGAGAAGGCAGGCATTTATAATGCTCATGCCTTCTTATTTCGTAGGTACAACTACTTTCTTGACCTCAAAGTCAACCGATGAGTCGTTTGTATCGGAAAATCTTTTTCCATTAAAACGTCGAGTAATCATCTTGCCTGCACCAACGTCTATCTTATCATCAGCATTTTTGTAAACGCCATTCCAACCTTTGTCCAGAGTACCCGATATCGGGAATTCTTTTTCAGTAGAAGCTCCGTTAAACCTTACATTTACGGCGTCAACAACCCATTGGTTCGGTAAGAACATGAGAATTTGTGAATGTGAGTGATGTCCACTCTCGCTCCACATAACATAGCGTCCATATTTTGCCATCGGCTCTTCGATTTCTCTTAGCAACGCTTCATTTACTTTGGCATTGTTCATATTTTCTTTTATCTTCTCGATAGGTTCTGCCAAACGTATCAGCGCTATGGTGAAGTCTCGCTGAAATCCGAAAGATACATACTCATCGTCGTCTTCATCCCATACTCCGACTTTCGATTTGTCCTCTTTCATTCGTTTTTCCTGTTCTTTGTCGTTTTCCTTACAATAGAGGAACGTCATGTGTGGAACGTTTTCGTTACCATTCTGTCCCCATTCAAAGTCGGCTTTGGAAAGGTCGATCAGTTTTTCGATACCTTTGTATTTATCTGGAACTTCTCCATACTCTTTCAAATACTTCTTGTATCCTTCCGCATGATTGATGGCTCTCATGGCAATAACAATAGTTTTGCCTGCTTTTACGATGTATGGCATGCCACTTTTATCTTTTGGGAAACCAATCATGTTGGAAACGCCAAATGCTTTCTGTCTATAATCGCTATTAGGCTTTTCAAAGTTGACTTTGTCTACGGCGTTGTACTGACATAGTGCCAAAGCCATGTTCTCAAGACTTATGTCATGGTCGGTAGGGTTATAGACGGAAATAAACTTGTCATCCGTGTATTCAGATTTATTGCTGTAAGGTGTCTCCACGAAGTCTCCAGCATAGTAAATGTCTTTTATAATCAGGTCCGTACTTTCTGTCTCAGCGGTATGTTTCTTTCCTTCTGGTTGTCCGTCACGTGTACAGTTTGCGAAAAGCGCAATTGTTGCCAATGCGCATAGAATCATCTTCTTCATTTGTTTGTCTTCTTTATAATATTAATGATAGTTATTTATAATTGTTGTATGAATTAGAGGAACCAGTTGCCAAAAGCGCCAAAGCCATGCGTCTTAACATTTTGGCTCGCTTCGTATGCCTGTTTTCCTGTTAATCCAATCTCTCTGCCTAAGTAGAAATAATATGGTTCTGCTGGTGATACGTTTGTCGGATCGGAATCGAACCTATTGCAATACACCTTGATAGGTATATTAAAGCGTATAAGCTCTTTCCATTCAGGAACCTCAAGGGTCGTATTCTTCGATTGCCAAAAAGGATTATAGAATGGTGCGCAGGCTTTTTCGCTCTTCATCCAATCCCAATATCCAGCATAGTCCAGCTCCTTGTCTTTGGCAATGGTAGCCTTAGGAATATATGCTTTCTTTCCCTTTTGACATTTCATAACTCTTACGGAAAGATAGAAGTAGGGCAATATGTATGAAGGACGGCTGTATGGTACAGGGTCACCAGAAAAACCTCTTACCATAAATGGCCATGTATCATTATTTACTCCAGCCCCGTATCGTCCGTCTATTTCATTACGCTTATTTGATGTTGGTTCGTTTGCTTCATAATAGAAGTTGATATGCCCCTTCAGACCAACACAGTCCTTATCGTATGTGGCACAGGTATTAGCATCTGTAGCATCGAGTGGAGGTAACAGACGAATGTTGTAAAACTCGCGCATACCGTCAGCCATGGCATTCTGATGCCATGTGTCACGATAGGCATATTCAAACAAATTCTTGGTAACGTTTTGCCTGCGAGTGAAGGTGTCATGTCCTAAGCTGTCTTTATTATCCATTTCTTTAAAATAAGGAGATACGACAGGCTGTTCGCTTACTTTACCATCCTTTCCATTCTTGCCAGATTCCCATATACCTCTACAATCCATTACCTTATAGGGGTTGCCCTTATCGTCCACGTCACTGATGGTAAAGAATATTTGATACTCATCAGAGTGCTTGTATATCTCATCGTTAAGCAACTTCCCGTCTTTATCCAAGAAGTACAAGCATATACCCCAAAGGTTTTTATCTCCACCTATAAGGCGAATGTAAGGCTGCTGGGGAGTAGGCGTGCCTAACTTCTTTTCAAAAACAGTTTGAATACTCTTTTCCCATTCCACCTTTACAGTAGGAAACTTTTGTGAGTTGTTTTCTACTATGACAAATTCTTCTTGTCTCCATGGCGCTGCTGGGTAAACATAATTGCCATGAAATTTTTCATCTCCGTGTGAGTGTCCCTCTTTGAACATGACTAAGCAGCGAGCCCAGTTGTTGAATGCGCCATCTTGGTCGGGATTATTCATGGCATCACCAAAGGGAGCTTTTTTCTTCAAGCTGTCAACCATGGCATCCGCACCGCTGTGTGGTACTTCTTTGTGTTCAAGTGGGTTTTCGTTGTAATTGATGTTCATGTTACCAAAGATGAAATCATCACATGATGTACATAGCATCAATATAAGAATGAAACAAAAACTATATTTTTTCATTTTATTATTTTATGTAAATATCTTGATTAGATAGTCCAGTATAATTGGCATTTTGCTAAATACTCTTACTCCTTTTAGCCGTGTATGTAAATTTTCCTTAGTTAGGAGAACGTGTCAGCCATGTGAGGAATGATGATGCGCAAATGCCTTCCTTTTAGCTGAAGTCTACATAACGAATATATTCTTACGATTCCTTGACAGCAAATATTGAGGATTGAAGAAATAATTCTTGATTTCATTCGGATCCATGTGAGGATAGAACTTTTTGAAATCTTCCACGAACTTCTCTTCTCTATCATTCATATTTGCAATGACACGGAATGTTAAAGGAATGTCAATGTCGTGATTGCTCCATTCTGATTTTATTTCATTAAAATTATAAAGTCCTCTACCTTCTCCATTTCCTAATGTTGGAATTTCAGAACAAGTCTTTGAGTCAGCATCTTTTTGGTTATCATTTCCATATTTGGGCCAAATGGCTTTCTTTGATTCATCCATTTGCGATACGATGTTGCATAGGCTTATTTGCATAGCAAATTCGGTGTTGGCTTGGCTAAACTGTAGAACTCCCTTGAATCCCATTCTATCCAAATTGTTTGTTCCATCCTTTTCTGGACCTTTACCTATTTTCCTGCATTGGTGCAGCAATTCTACGAAATCGCCTTGTCTTTGTCTCAGTGCGTTTGTACCATCTGTTACAACGCCACCGTCACCGCTACCTTCTTGATATTCATATCCCAATTGTTTTTCAAATGGGTCGGTATCTCGGTATTTGTATTTAAACAAATTTTTAGCAAGTTCTGCCGCATGTGGCATGGTGAGTGTTTGAAAGAATTTAAAGCCATTTTCTGTCCATGTGGCTTGATTTCTTTTCAGCGTAGGGAATATATTTATCGCTTTGTCTATCAGCGTGCTGTCAAACGGCATGATATCTGATTTGTTCCCACTTTCAGGTGCAAGCAGTGCGCCGGTCGTGGTGATGTCACAAGTCTTTAGTTTGTCGCCCTCCATCTCAAAGGTAAGCTCTGGGTAGTATGTTGGTTTCTTGTCCAGCGTGTGTGGATAAAAACCTTGCTTACTGTTCTTGGATATGGTTTTACCATCTACAGTGTAGCTGTGTTCCAATACTTCGTTGCCAATGGTAAAGAAGTGTTGGTGTTGTACCAATGTAGAATTGTCGAGGTCTGGGTCTCCGTTTTTCTTGTAATAGAACTGTATGAACTCACCGTTTATTTGTTGGTGGTTGGCTCCATAATATGTAAGCTCAAGTCCGTAATAAACGTCATCTGACGCAACTACATCAAAATGGTCGCGCTGACTGGTAATTTGCATTTGTCCATTGTCGCCCTTACTTATCTCAATTTGTTGCATGAGCGGATAGTCTGTCGGTTTATCCGTGTTCACGCTTATCATGTTGTACGAGTCTTGTTCGTATGTGTTGTCTATACTGTTGTCGGCACCAAAGTTTCCAACTTTTATGTTACCACCTTTGAACCCCATTCTAAGTACGGCACTCACTGCATATATCTGTGAGTGTCCCTTGCCATTGTACTCGATAGAAGCAGGAGGAGCTTTTACTACTGTTTTCAAGAAATCATCAACATCATTGGTAGAACATGCGGCAAGCATGCAGCAACATCCTACAGCTAAAATAGTTGAACGCATTATTGTCTTATATTGTAACTTCATTTTCTTAAAATCTAATGATTGTGCGCAAAGAGTAGTTCATGCCACGTTCGTGCGCATAATATCTAAATCGGTCTGTATATTCCTTATATAATGTGTTGAGAATGTTATCGCCTACCAACATTACCTTTATTTCCCTGTTGCTGGGCAGCTTGAAAGCAACGTCTGCTGTGGTGCCAAGCAGGAAGTAAGGATCGGGCGATACTGCCACTAAATCCTTGTTGGGGTCGAAACGTTCCTGTTTTGTGACATAGTTGCCAGAAAGAGAGAACGATGCCTTTATCTTTTTCTCTGCACCGAAGACATGTTCGTAGTTGGCTGACAGTCCATACTTGTCTGATGGCATGAAAGGCAACCAGTCGTCTCGTGTTATGTTGCGTGCAAATATCCATTCGCCCTTTGCTACGATACTGAGTCCTTTGATGGGGTTCACCGTGGCTTCTATATCGCCACCATACAGTCTCACATCGTCCTGATCATACATAAACTTGGCATATTTTCCGCTTGGGCTGTTATGAAAACGATTAGCACCATAGCCGATATGGTCGTATATATAACTGTTAATGTGTTGGTAGAACATGCTTGGCTCTACAGATACCCATGTGTTGCGATACCTTGCGCCTAAGATAGACTTCCAACCACGCTCACTCTTTAGGTTTCTATTGCCCACTACCCAGTAAGACCCTTCTTGAAGTCCGACGGCGTAAAGCTCGTTGATGTCTGGTGGACGCCACGACCAACCGATGTTTGCACGCATGTCCCAGTTGTCGTTAAACTGATAGTGAGTAGCAAAGCTCGAGGTGAAGTTGCTGTAAACCTTGAAGTCATCGTAATAGTCGTACTTGTTCAGCGTGGTGTAACCGCTCACGCTCATTACTCTAAAGTCGTAACGCAAGCCCAATTCGCATTGCAATTTTTCAAAGAAAGTAGCCTTTTGCAACAGGAAACCACCCATGGTGAGAGCGGCAAAGTTTGGTACAAAGGCAGGATTCTTGGTGCCTGGGAAGTTGTAGTTTATTTGGTATGTGTTTGATACACCTGCAAAGGTGGACATTTTGTAAGGCTTCCATGAAGCACGATATGACAAGTCGCCTTTGTATGTTTTCAATATAAGGTCTTGCATCGGGATGACGCTCCATTCCTTTTTCATACGGTTCTCATACTCCTGTCGCAAATTTTCTTGGAACGACAAAGTCAAATCCAGCGATTGCTTTGGGTTGATATGATATTTCACCTCACCTTTCAGCGTGAAGTGTTGTGATTGCTGGAAGGGTATGCCAATTTCATAACTGAATGGTTGCAATGACGACTCTGTTGGACGACCAATGCGGAATCGTTCTTGTAGTTGTACCAAGTCGGATATTTGGCTGCCAAAATAGATACCAGAGCGTTGGTAGAACAAACTCGTAAGCACGGTTGCCGTGATGCGCTTGTTCTCAAAACCACCCATGGCAGACATGCTGATGTTATTGTAGCCCGTGTTGTTCATGATGTATTCGGGCGTATGGTAATCACCACCACGAGTATAGTTGCCGTGCAGGCGCATACCGAAATTCTTCCAACCTGCTTCAATGCTTCCCGAACCGCTTATTCCTCGGGCATTGGTATCATAGCCGATGTTGGTAACTCCTTTCACGATAGGCTTGTTATGCCCATAGGATAGGGGCGCATCGTTGAGCAATACCACACCACCCATGGCACCAAAACCGTAACGAATACATTCGGCACCCTTTACTACCTCTACCATGCTGGCACCTGTATAGTCAATTTCTGGCGCATGGTCGTTACCCCAACTCTGGCTCTCCAATTTCACTCCATTGTTCATCAATAGAATACGGCTGCTGTGCATACCTTGAATAACAGGTTTAGCCACCGTACTACCGGCACTGATAGAGCTCACGCCAGGAATGGTCTCTAACATTTTTGCCAACGAGGTGGCACCACCTTTTTCGAGTATACTTTGATCCAAAGTCTTGGCTTGCTGCATGATGTCGGTGTGTCTCTTTTTAGATGTCACCGTTACTCCACTTAACAGCTGAGCATCTTCCTTTAGTTTGATGTTCAGTGTGCGTGTTTGTGCTGACACATAGGAAGTGTAACTCTTGTAACCTACGAATGTGACAGTGATTTTCACCTTCTTGCCGCTGTTGCCTAACTTTATAGCGCAGGTACCCGACTCGTTGGTGACGTATGTCTTACCGTTGCTATCTTTTACAACGGCTCCTAATATGGGTTCGCCCGTTAGCGTATCTGTAACTTGAAGCGTCACGCTACCTTCCTCGGCTTTATCTGTGCTTGCGTTCGTGCCGTTGTGTGCCTTTGTGGCAGAGATGCTTAGAAACAGCATCGTCAGCATTAGCAAGCATCCCTTGAAAAGGGAGTCTCGAGCCGATAGAATCTTTTGCGTTCGTTGTTCTTTTTTCGACATTTTACTATCTTAATAATTGTTATTATACTAAAAAACTTTCGAGTTGCAAAGGTATTTCAACTTCTCGATACAGAAAAAGAATGTACATACCCAAAAATAGGTATTTTCTTGTTGCTTCTTTTTACGGGCATAACTACTTTTAGTGAAAGCAGATGGTGTTGACGAGCTTGTTGGCTAAGTCGTGTTCCTCTTGTTTGGAATGTGGTCTGAGTGAATATTTCTTTGAAAACGCTTGTTATTCGGTAACAAAGTATTATCTTTGCAAACAGAATAACAAGCGTTCTTTGTTAGGCAGAAAACAGCGACACCAAGTAGTTCGCTCGTTTCCAAATTGTTACCTATTCAGTTTAACAAACAAGCTAACTTCTTTATTTCCAATTAGTTGTATTTTAGAAATCATCTTAGATTGCAAACATCCATATTTCGCAATGCAATAAAGGTTCATAAGATTTCCAACAAAACAAGTATTCAATTACTGCAATGGCTATACAGCAATCTTGCATAGTCCGTTCAATATTACAGCAAAGCCTTTTCAGCAACACTGAAAAGGCTTTGCAATGATGTACATATTATTTATGAAGAAGGCCTACTTGCGCTTCTTTAATTTCAATTCAGGGATTTTTACCTTATCTCCCGGTTTAACTTCCTTCACTCCATTAAGTACTTCTACGTAGCACTCCATATCCGGGCCTAGATAAGTACGACTAATCGACTTTAGATTTTGTCCATTCTTGACGGTTACAACCTCTTTAATCCCAACAATTTGATAGGCACCTGTGCGCACTCTAGCATCTTTTTGAGCTAACGAAGCATATCCATTAGATGGAACCACAGGCTTTTCTGGGGCAACAACCTCTTTCACTTGTGGTTTTTCCTGAATAGGGGGAACGACTTTAATGGGTTCCACCATCTTTGAAGATGGCTGATGTTTTATTTCCATTGCAGTCTTCTTTTCTGCCCGAAGTTCTGTTACCAACTGCTTAATGAGAGCATCGCGTCGATTTAATTCACGCATCAAGAAATAACCACCAAAACAACATAGTAAGAAGAATAATCCACTCAATGCCGACAAGAGAATAATAGGGAGTTTAGAATTTCGCTGCTCAGAACGTTCTTCCTGTTCCTCTTCTATTTTCGTTTGCTCTACAAGTCTTTCACCGGAATCCTCTAACACTTTTTCTATCTCAGGTAGAGGTTCTTCTTGAGGCGCACTTCTCTCAGTTTCCTCTACAGGATTCGGGGATTCAACAACAGATTGTATAATAGGTTCTTCTACAACAGTCTGAGATTGTTCTTTTTGTAACACGACTGGTTCCGAAACTTTCTCTGGCTCGTCTTTAACTTCCTCCGACTCTACATAAGATAACATATCTGCATCTACTCCATCGTTTACTACGACAGTTTCAAACTGAGCGAATGGTCTATTGACCAATTCCTTGACACCAGACTCTGGCGAGAAAGAAAGTTTATCCCGTCCTTCTATGAGAATGCGCTCACCGGTATTAACATCCACACTCTCACGAGCACTCACATAAACAGTCTTAAAAGTACCAAGTCCTTTAACCTTGACTTGCTTATCATGACGTATACCATCGCCCAAAACCGCAAACATTTGCTCTACAAATGCCTGTGCCGCCTCTTTATCAAGGTTGAACTTCTGCTCCAAAGAACTATATAGTTCTGAAAGAAATACATTACTATTCATTGTCATTCCCTCCTTCTTTTAGTATTTCTTTGATCTGCGCATTAGGCTTAAAGTTTAAAACCAACTTTGGAGGAACAAGCATTTTTTGCCCGGTAGAAGGATTAATAACGACTCTTTCTAGCCGTTTCTTTACCTCAAACGTACCAAATCCTGCTACAGAGACCGCCTCTTCTTCAATAAGAACATCTAACATCTTATCAACAACAGCTTTAACCATCTTTTGCGTATCGGCCTGTGTATAGCCGGTCTTTTGTGCTAATTCTGCAATGTATTCCTTATTATTCATCTACTTCTCCGTAAAGATCAAACTCATCACTATCTACAATTCGAACATAATAGAAATTTCCTACTCGCAACTTTCGGTTGGCAACAGGGATTAACACTTCCGGGTCTACCTCAGGAGAACTAAACTCCGACCGGCCAATATAATATTCGCCTTCCTTTCGGTCAATGATAACACGAAGCGTCTTGCCTACTTGTTGAGCGGTTAAGTCGGTACTGATTTCTTCTTGTAACTTCATCAAGCGATCCAAACGTTCCTGCTTTACATCTGTAGGAACATCATCGGCATAATGTTTGGTACCATAAGTGCCTTCCTCTTCTGAATACATGAATGCACCTAGACGTTCAAAACGCGCTTGTTTTACAAACTCTAATAGTTCTTCGAAATCTTCTTCCGTCTCACCGGGAAATCCCACCAATAAGGTTGTTCGCAGACATATACCGGGAACTTTCTCTCTGATTTGCCTTACCAAGTTTATTGTTTCTTCTTTCGAGACATGGCGATGCATAGCATCAAGCACGTGATTAGAGATATGTTGTAAGGCTATATCAAGATAATTACAAACGTTATCGTGTTCACGAATGACATCCAATAGTTCTAAGGGGAACTGATTGGGATATGCATAGTGCAAGCGTATCCATTTCACCCCCGGTATCTCTGCTATTGCAGAAATAAGCTCCGCAATATGACGCTTGCCATCAACATCGACTCCATAATAGGTAAGTTCTTGGGCTATGATTTGGAATTCTTTTACACCGGAAGCAACAAGTTCTTTTACTTCTTGGATAATTTCTTCTTGCGGACGGCTTACATGCTTTCCTGTTATGAGTGGAATGGCACAGTAAGCACAATGCCTATCACATCCTTCTGATATTTTCACATACGCATAATGATGCGGTGTCGTGAGATGGCGATGACCATCGCAAGACGGTATATCGGCCTTACCCAAATCCTGAAGTAAAGTTTTATAGTTGAACTTCCCATAGAATTTGTCTACTTCAGGGAGTTCTTTCTCCAGTTCATCCTTATAGCGCTGACTCAAACAGCCCATCACAAAGAGTTTATTCAAGCGTCCTTCTTTCTTTGCTTCTATAAATCCTAAGATGGTATTGATGCTCTCCTCTTTGGCCGACTCGATAAAACCGCAAGTATTGATGACTGCTATTTCACCTTGTGGATGTTGACTATCGTGAACACAATGATAGCCATTGGCTTCAAATTGCTTCATCAGAAGCTCGCTATCAACGAGATTCTTAGAGCAACCCATTGTAACTATATCTATCTGATTCTTCTTCATTACACTTGGAGTATTAGAATTTACTGTTCTTCTCCAAACAGAGATTCAACAAATTCTGTACGATTAAAGAGCTGGAGGTCTTCAATCTTCTCTCCCAAACCGATATACTTAACAGGAACTTTCAACTGGTCTGAGATGCCAATAACGACTCCTCCCTTTGCCGTTCCATCTAACTTAGTGATGGCGAGGCTTGTAATCTGGGTAACAGAAGAGAATTGCTTGGCTTGTTCAAAGGCATTCTGCCCCGTACTACCGTCCAATACCAACAGCACTTCATCGGGTGCTTCGGGAAGAACCTTCTTCATCACGTCCTTGATTTTCTTCAACTCGTTCATAAGACCCACCTTATTATGCAGACGCCCGGCCGTATCTATCAATACCACATCGGCATTATTAGCCTTTGCACTCTGAAGGGTATCAAAGGCTACAGATGCGGGGTCGGCACCCATTTGCTGCTTAACGACAGGTACACCAACCCTATCTCCCCATATTTGGATTTGCTCTACGGCTGCAGCCCTGAACGTATCGGCAGCTCCGAGATACACCTTCTTACCGGCTTGTTTGAACTGATGAGCCAACTTGCCAATAGTCGTTGTCTTTCCTACTCCATTGACCCCAACAACCAATATGACATAAGGCTTGTGCGTAACCGGTAAATCCCAGTCATCCCCATCAGCTGTATTATTTTCAGCCAACAATGAAGCTATCTCACTCTTTAGGATACCATTCAACTCGGAAGTAGACACGTATTTATCACGTGCCACTCGCTCTTCGATACGTTCGATTATCTTCAAAGTAGTATCAACACCAACATCGGAAGTGATTAATACTTCTTCCAGATTATCTAAAACGTCGTCATCGACCTTAGATTTTCCTGCCACGGCACGCGTAAGCTTGGAGAAAACGCTCTGTTTGGTTTTCTCTAGACCCTGTTCCAGCGTATCTTTCTTTTTCTTATTGAATAGACCAAAGATTCCCATACTATATATTTTTCTGCAAAGATACGATTTTTGACTGAATAATTACTGACTAAAATCAAAAAAGGGAACACGCCTATACGGCATATTCCCTTATTAATATGATTGTTACGGAGATATTAGTTGTTTACTGAACCTCCTACAATATCAAGCAACTCATTGGTGATAGCTTGTTGACGGCTCTTATTATACTGTAGATTCAATGTCTTGAGCAATTCGTCTGCATTGTCCGTTGCCGTCTGCATAGCAACCATACGAGCTGCATGTTCACTAGCTTGACTATCCAACAATGCTGTATACATCATCAAATTCAGCTGCTTCGGAATCAAGACACCCAATACTGTTGCTAAATCCGGTTCTACAATATAATCATCATTCAACTTTGCAACATGCTCTTGGCTTTTCTTTTCAGACTCTTTCTTCTTACGTAGATACTCTTGAGCTTTAGCTGTAACCATGTTACTACTTAAATCTCTATCGTTTTCTGCGCCAATTGTCTCTGTAGACAAGTCTATTGGTAAAAAAACTTTATGCGTAAGAATCTGAGAACCGGCACTCTTAAAGTGATGATAAATCATATCTACCTTGTCTATTTCACCAGCTTGGTACAACCGGGCAAGCGTTGTAGCTATATTAGCACAGCCATTTGCTGAGGGTTTATCAGCAAGTTCTGTAAAATCACCGGCAACTTGAAGACCTAACTTTTGAGCCTTCTCAGCCACCTTACGCCCAATAGGATAAACTGTAATATCCGTAATTCCCTGAGCCTTATAATCGCTTACCACCTGCTGCATCATCTTGATGACATTAGCATTAAATCCACCACACAACGATGTATTGGAACTAAATACCACCAAAGCAACACGCTTCATATCAGCATGTACTCTGTCATATTCGCTTTGAGCATCGGGTAAGGAAACCAAAAAAGTCTTCAGAATGTGCTCTAACATCGTCTCGTAGGGCAGCATATTCTGAATAGCAACCTGCGCATGATGAAGTTTGCTAGACGCAACCATCTTCATAGCACTCGTAATCTTACGAGTGCTATTGACAGAAGCAATTCTGGTTTTTATCTCTTTTAATGAAGGCATAGACTATTATGCTTTATATTGTCCGGAGATATCAGCCATTACACTTTCTATAACCGAGGTATCCTCATCGGTCAATAGACCTTTGGCTAGTGATTCTATAGTCGTACCATGCTGAGCACGCAGCTTATCCAAGAAAGCATCTTGGCATTCACGCACCTTTTCTACAGGAACATCGTGCATCAATCCATGTACACCGCAATACAAAATCGCAATTTGTTCGCCTACAGGCATTGGACTATATTGAGGCTGGATAAGAAGTTGGTTATTCTTACGTCCTCTATCTAGCGTCATGGCTGTCACTGCATCCATATCGGAAGAAAATTTAGAGAAACTTTCCAACTCACGATATTGAGCCTGATCTATTTTCAAAGTTCCAGCCACTTTCTTCATACTCTTGATTTGAGCACTACCACCTACACGAGATACCGAGATACCAACGTTGATAGCAGGACGGAAACCTTGGTTGAAAAGGTTGGACTCCAAATATATCTGACCATCGGTAATAGAAATCACATTGGTAGGGATATAAGCCGACACGTCACCCGCCTGTGTCTCAATGATTGGCAAAGCTGTCAACGAGCCACCTCCTTTGACATGCCCTTTCATACTTTCAGGAAGGTCGTTCATCTGCTCTGCGATTTCTTGCTGATCATTGATACGTGCGGCACGCTCCAATAAACGTGAGTGCAAGTAGAATACATCACCGGGGTATGCTTCACGACCAGAAGGACGACGGAGAATCAATGAGACCTCACGATAAGCCACTGCCTGTTTTGACAAATCATCATATACCACCAATGCAGAATGTCCCCTATCGCGGAAATATTCTCCTATAGCAGCACCAGCAAACGGTGCATAATATTGCATAGCGGCGGGATCGGCAGCCGTAGCACTCACTATAATAGAATAAGGCAAGGCACCATGCTCTTTTAAGGTCTGCACTAAGTTAGCTACAGTAGACGCTTTTTGCCCAATAGCTACATAGATACAATATACAGGTTTGCCTGCATCATAGAAACTCTTCTGATTGATAATCGTATCAACAGCAATAGCAGTCTTACCGGTTTGGCGGTCTCCAATAATCAACTCACGCTGTCCACGGCCTATAGGAATCATGGAATCAACCGCCTTCAATCCTGTCTGCAATGGTTCTTTTACCGGTTGACGATATATCACACCGGGAGCTTTGCGGTCAAGAGGCATCTCAAAAGCATCTGTTAAGTCAATGTCGCCATTGCCATCAATAGCTTCTCCCAATGGATTAATGACGCGACCTAACATGTTATCATTCACGCGAATGGATGCAATACGGTGTGTGCGCTTGACAACTTGGCCTTCCTTGATGCCTGATGTAGGACCTAAGAGAATACAACCAACGTTATCTTCCTCCAAGTTCATCACAATAGCCATTGTTCCATTCTCAAACTCTAGGAGCTCATTAGCTTCTGCGTTGCGCAATCCATAGATGCGTGCAACACCATCACTAACGGTAAGAACAGTACCAACTTCATCAAATTGACCATTGCTATTGATGTCTTGAAGCTGTTGTAAAAGAACAGCCGACACTTCGCTTGGTTTTATTTTATCTGACATTATTAATCTCCTTAATTATAATCTAAGATTAAGTGTATTAAAATATAAACACTTGAATCCTATTGTTTCAACTGCGACAATATCGAACTGAGCCGTGTCTTGACACTGGCATCCATACGATAAGTGTCATATTCAAGAATGAATCCACCGATAATTTCGGGATTCACCTCTGTATTGAATTCCACAGTTCCGAGAGTTCTACTCTCTACCAACAGTCTCATCTTCTGCTCTACGGCAGGAGCTACGACTGTAGCAGTAGACAACTTTCCACAAGTGATATTCTTTTGTTTCCTATATAAAGTAATATATGAAGCAGCCATGAATTGCAAGGCCTTCTCCCTGCCCTCTTTTAAAATGAGTCGAATAAACGATTGAGTAGCTTCTGTAACATTCGTTCCACAAGCTGTGACAAGCAATTGTTCCTTCTTATCCTTTGAGAGCATAGGATTATCTATCGTCGAACGCAACTCTGACACCTGAAGATAACAGTCATACAGCAACTGCATCTCTTGGTAAACGAGAGTTTCAACAGATATATTCGTGGCATATTTCAGGAAAGCACGAGCATATCTTACCGATATTACACCTAGTTCCATAAATACTATTCTTTCCCTTTATTCACAGAAATATCACCCATCAACTTATCAATCAATTCCATCTGCTGATCACCTGTAGACAATTTTTCGCGCAAAATCTTCTCCGCAATCTTCACAGAAAGCTCTGCAACTTGTGAACGTATCTCACGGATTGCATTCTGTTTTTCTGCCTCTATCTGCACTTTTGCATCATTCAGCAGCCGTGTACTCTCTTCTCTAGCCTTTTCTTGAGCTTTTTCAACGATTGTATCACGTGTGTTACCAGCTTCCTTTAAGATAATTGCTTGTTTCTCTCGCGCTTCTTGCAGAATGGATTCACCCTCCTGTTTGATATTCAATAAGCGCTCAGAAGCCTCATGTGCTTTGCGTAAACTCTCGTCAATATAATTCTTACGACCATTCACCATCTTAATAATAAGGGGGAATGCGACAAGTGCAAGCACAACAAAGACAACCAAAAAGGCCAAGAACATCCAAAACAGGAGTCCTAAATCAGGAGTTAATATTGATGGTAAATTATCCATTCTTTAATTATTACTTGATAAGGAATGAGCAAGCTGCAATGGCAAACAGAGCACAACCCTCAACAAATGCAGCTGTCAAAATCATGCCAGAAGTAATCTTTCCGTTAGCTTCAGGCTGGCGAGCGATAGCATCCATAGCACTACCACCAATCTTACCAATACCTAAACCGGCACCAATTGTAGCGAGTCCTGCACCTACTGCACAACCCATCTGTGCCAAACCTTCTGCTGCTAATAATGTTGTAATCATCATAATTTTATGTTTTAATTTAATGTTAATATGTTCTTTTCTTCTAAATTCTGCTCTTCTATTCTGCAGGATGATGTTCAGGATGAGCCAACCCGATGAATACTGCACTCAACATGGTAAAGACATATGCCTGAATAAATGCTACCAAAACCTCCAAAAGGTTCATAAAGAGTAACATGATAATACTGAAAATATTCAGACCTATACCATAGCCCACCCCCATAGACCATCCTAAGAAGATAACACAAGTGAAGCTTAATATCACAGCATGCCCTGCCATCATATTGGCAAAGAGACGAATCATCAAAGCAAATGGTTTAGTGAAGACACCAAATAACTCAATAACCGGCATCAATGGCACCGGTGCTTTGAGGAAGATTGGCACATTAGGCCAAAATATATCTTTCCAATATTCCCTGCTTCCAAACACATTGATAGCTATCATTGTGCAAAGAGCCAAGAACAATGTAATGTTAATATTACCAGTAATATTGGTTCCACCGGGGAAAATTGGCAACAACCCTATAATATTACACAGAAATATAAAGAAGAATATGGTCAACAAATAAGGTGCATATTGTTTACAATGTGCTTCACCTACCGCTGGTTTTATAACATCGTCATGGATATACATCACTAACATTTCTATGAAACCAATAAATCCTTTCGGAGCATCCGACTTCACATCGACTTTCTTGTAATACTGCATACAAGCGATGAAAACGCCCAATAAAATAAAGACAACGATCCAAATCTGAGCTACAACCTTTGTTATACTCAAATCAAGCGGACGTACCGTCTCCCCATTAGGCAACTTTTCATAAATCTTTCCATGATGTGTCTCATCAAAATAAAATGGACTCGGCAGACTCTTGGCAGTACAGAAAGTCCACTCACCAGTAGCCGCACTCCTTACAATAATCGGCAATTGGAATCCAATATGCTTACCTTTATATGTTACTATATGCCATTCATACGAATCAGACAAGTGCTCCAACACGATGGTTGGTATGTCCAATTTCTCGCCTTTTTGCTCATTGGCAAGAACATTCAATGGTATTAGCATGATAGCCAACAACAAAAGGATATTCTTTATTTGTCTCATTTCTTGTTTCTTAATCTCATTTCTCTTAATACTTACCCACGCATGACCTTTCTAAAAAAGATAGTATGATGCGTCATCAGTACAAAATAATATATCATGAATACCAATAGGAAGACTAGCATGTTATCACTATCTGTCGCCAAATAGTAAATAAACATGAACGCTAAAGCTGCTAGCATCCTAAAACCGGAAACACCTATGAAAAATGTAGGTAAACTTTCGGGAACACGAAGAGCTACACGGCGCCAGATCAGAGCATCAACCACCTCTACAACAAAAGAGAATATCACACTGTAAAGTATAGGATATAATATCTCATCCAGCATGGACAACTGCATGACAAGCAATCCTAGTAATGATAATCCTATTATAAAGAAGGTACTCTGTCGTATATATCGGTGGCAAAGTTTTCCTACATTCATCATCTATATTTTCTTATATATAAGCTACTTACAGCTCCACACAAAGACTTACCATATTCTTTTGTACCTCTACAAAGCCCCCATGGACAACAAACTCTTGTTTTGTTCCATCAGATAATTGATACATAACAGTTCCATCCTCTAGCGAAGAGATGATTGGTGCATGCGAGGTGAGTATCTCAAAAGAGCCAAGTGTTCCCGGAACAGTGATGCTTTCCACATCACCGTCGAACATAATCTTTTCCGGAGAAACTATCTTTAACTTCAACATATCCTACTGAATATTAAGCTTGGGCAGCTGCTAACAGCTTCTTAGCCTTCTCTTTTGCATCCTCAATAGTACCCACATTCAAGAAAGCTTGTTCTGGTAAATCATCGACTTCTCCATCAAGGATAGCATTAAATCCTTTGATGGTCTCCTCGATAGGAACCATTACACCTTTCAAACCTGTGAATTGCTCTGCCACAGCAAACGGTTGAGAGAGGAAACGCTGTACACGACGTGCGCGGTTCACAGTCAACTTGTCCTCGTCAGACAATTCATCCATACCCAAGATTGCTATAATATCTTGCAATTCATTGTAACGTTGCAAAAGTTGTTTTACACGTTGTGCGCAATCATAATGCTCTTTTCCCACAATCAGTGGATCCAAAATACGAGATGTACTACCCAATGGATCTACCGCAGGATAGATACCTAACTCTGCAATCTTACGCGAAAGTTCGGTTGTTGCATCCAAGTGAGTAAACGTAGTAGCAGGAGCAGGGTCGGTCAAGTCGTCTGCTGGTACATACACAGCCTGCACAGATGTAATAGAGCCACGCTTTGTTGAGGTAATGCGCTCTTGCATAGCACCCATTTCAGAAGCCAATGTAGGCTGATAACCTACAGCAGACGGCATACGTCCCAACAAAGCAGAAACTTCAGAACCAGCCTGTGTGAAACGGAAGATATTATCAATAAAGAACATAATATCGGCCGCCTCGCCACCCTTACCACCATGATCACGGAATTCTTCTGCAACAGTTAGTCCCGACAAAGCCACACTTGCACGTGCTCCGGGTGGTTCATTCATCTGACCATAAACAAGGGTCGCTTGAGATTTACTCAACTCCTCTTTATCGACAAGCGACAAATCCCATTTTCCTTCATCCATTGCTTTGCGGAACTTCTCTCCATATCTGATAACACCAGATTCCAACATATCGCGAATCAAGTCGTTCCCTTCACGTGTACGTTCACCTACACCTGCAAAGACAGAATAGCCGTTATGTCCCTTTGCAATGTTATTGATAAGCTCCATGATAAGCACAGTCTTTCCGACACCGGCACCTCCAAAAAGTCCAATCTTACCACCTTTCATATAAGGTTCCAACAAATCTATCACTTTAATGCCAGTTGCAAGCATCTCTTTATGGGTAGACAACTCATCGAAAGTTGGTGCCTCACGATGAATAGGATAAGCACCATCCATCTGGAGTTCTTCCATACCATCAATCGGTTTGCCTATCACATTCATCATTCGCCCCTTGATTTGTTCACCTGCCGGCATCACAATTGGTTTACCAGTAGGTACAACTTCTAAGTCACGTTGCAAACCATCGGTATTATCCATGGCCACACAGCGAACCGTGTCTTCACCAATATGTTGTTGCACCTCTATAACGAGGTCACTTCCATCGGGACGTTTAACTTTCAAAGCATCGTAAATCTTTGGCAGAACTTGCTCGGCATCCTGACCTTGTGTATCAAAATACACGTCAATCACAGGACCGATAATCTGAGAAATACGACCATTAATTTGTGACATAACTAATATCTTTAAATTTTGTTTTCTCTACTTGTAATTAGCACAAAAGTAATTAAAAACAGATAGAAACCGTAACTTAACTCAGAGTTTTAATCTTTTTTTAACACCTTTTAGACTGCCTAGCGGATTACAAACATTCTATATAGACAGTTCGTCTAATACCTTTATCAATTTTCTATCAAAAGGTTTATCACTACGAATCGCTTCACTCAGTGGCACATACACCACCTCGTTGTTTCTTACTCCCACCATAATATTTCTCTGTCCTTGCATAATAGCTTCAATTGCACCTACGCCGGTTCGACTAGCAAGGATTCTATCGCGAGCCGTCGGACGTCCGCCACGCTGCAAATGACCCAAGATTGAAACACGAACATCGTATTCAGGAAACTCATTACGAACACGGTCGGCATAGTAAAGAGCACCACATTTAGGGCTTTCCGATACAATTACGATACAACTCTTCTTACTTTTACGGATACCTCGCTCCATAAACTGCGCCAACTGGTCAACATCAGTAGAGTCTTCCGGAATAATGGCAGCTTCAGCCCCACTGGCAATAGCACTGTTCTGAGCCAAGAATCCGGCATCACGCCCCATAACTTCGACAAAGAAAATACGCTCATGACTCTGCGCCGTATCTCTGATACGGTCGACACAATCCACAATCGTGTTCATCGTCGTATCATAACCTATCGTATTGTCAGTACCATACAAATCGTTATCTATAGTTCCCGGCAGTCCGATACAGCACACATCGAAATCTTTGGCAAAATTCATAGCCCCCGTAAGCGAACCATTACCACCAATAACAATCAAGGCATCAATTTCTTCTTTTACCAAATTGTCATACGCCTTTTGCCTACCTTCTTCCGTCATAAAAGCCGATGAGCGAGCCGTTTTCAGTATCGTACCTCCCGTGCCAATGATTCCGCTGACGTTCTCTGTCGTAAAAGGCTTTATCAACCCATTAATCAAGCCATCGTACCCACGATATATTGCCTTGATGTTAAAGCCATTATAGATACCAGCCCTAGAGACTGCCCTGATAGCAGCATTCATTCCGGGAGCGTCACCTCCAGATGTCAAGATTCCAATTGTCTTTATTTTTGTCATTATATATTTATTTTATTAATATCACAGTTGAACTATTAAGACCAACAATCCTATAATCCCACCCAGTAAAGCCTTCCATCCTATATTGCGGAAAAACCATCCTGCATGCATACGTTCCATTTTCAAAAGTGCCATTCCACTCATACTGGCCGTCGCCAATATATTTCCACCAACCATCACTGCATACGCCACTACTTTATAATAGGCATCATTAGCAACGCCATTGGGCTTCATTACTACAAAGTTCATCGCTGTGGCAAAATTATCAAGCAGCGAGCTGATTGCAGCCACAAGAATACCTAATAAAGTTATATTCGTTGTTGCCATCCCTAATTGCGCCCACAACCAAGCAAAAGCTCCAGTTTCTTTCACTACACTCACCGCCAACATAATCCCCATCACATACAACATCATTTGGATTACACCATATTGGAGCACACGCGGCGTTCTGCGTTGCGACATCATGTTGGCGTTAAAAAGACGCCGGTTAAACACTTCGTTTACTATCCATAATATAGACAAAACACACAAGGCACCCAAAAATGGACTTAATTTCGTTATATTATGGAACGTAGGGATAAACCACAATCCGCCAATTCCCACAAACAGCATGACAAGACGCTGTCCAACCGTCAGATTGGTATCATCTCCTCTGTACGGCATCACCACCCATTCAGTATCCACTCTCTCAGGCAGCGCACGACCGATGAGCCATGTCGGAATCCCCCAAGCCAGCAAACAAGGGACAAACAAAGCCATAGAGAAATCTGTAGCCGTCACCTTTCCCATATTCCACAACACCAATCCTTCGGGATTACCGATAACAGTCAATGCACCACCTGTATTGGCCGATAGCACGATAACGCTTCCAAAAAGCATGCGCAACCGCCTGCTTGGAATCACTTTATGCATAACTGTCAACATCATGACCGTCGTTGTGATATTATCAAGATTGGCTGAAATTAAAAAAGTAACAACGGCCAGCGTCCACAACATGCGACGACTGCTCCGCGTCTTCAGCAATTGCGAGATAAAATCAAAGCATCCGTTATTATCAAGAATTTCGACAATAGTCATCGTAGCCAGCAAAAACAAAACTATTTCAGCGGCTTCGCCAACATATTTAAGGAATATATTTTGGGCTATATACTGCTTTACTGCTATGCTAGTAGCAACTGCTCCATTCAAGAAGTTAGTATAGTCACCATGGTGCTGACTCATAACGAAGTCCGTTCCATAGCAAATATAAAGCACCCAACCTAGAGTGCCTGCGAATATCGCAACGGCAGCCTTATTTACATTTGTAATTGCCTCTGTCGCTATCAATATAAAGCTGATTAACAATATGCCAACAATAATCAGAGTCATAAAACAGAATTTGCAAGGCAAAGTTAACAATTATTTCTGCACATACAAGTTTTATATCGACTTTTTTATCATTAACGTGTTAATTATCAAATTATAATTTGACCAGGTAAAAAGGGAAACGAACGTCATCATCACACCAAATTAAATTACTGCAGAGGATTCTCAACATATTTGCCGACATTTTACAACAATGCTGCATAGAGCATTCAGCAAAACTGCCTACGCTGTGCAACGAGAGGTATTTGAATCTATTAACCCAATATTTTATATTAAAGAAAGTTAATACAAAGGTATTTCAATTCTCAACAAACACTTTGTAATGATTTAATTACTACCTTTGCACTCAATTTTGGTGAAAAGCTTAAAAAAGCAATTACACCATATTATATTAATAACATAAAGTCCAACTTTATTAATTACAAACAATTATTTTTTATGTCAAACTTACAGAACGTACAACCATTGGACAACTTCAACTGGGAAGAATTTGAAAATGGTTCAAACGTAAACGTCAACAAGCAAGATCTTGAGAAGGCTTATGATGAAACTTTGAACAAGATTGCAGAACATCAGGTCGTAGAGGGAACTGTAATCTCTATCGACAAGAAGGAAGTTATTGTTAACATCGGCTATAAGAGCGATGGTATCATTCCTGCATCAGAATTCCGTTACAACCCCGAACTCAAAGTAGGCGACAAAGTTGAGGTTTACGTAGAGAATCAAGAAGACAAGAAAGGTCAGTTGGTTCTTTCTCACAAGAAGGCTCGTTTGAACAAGAGCTGGGATCAAATTAACGCAGCTCTCGAAAACGAAGAGGTTATCCAAGGTTACATCAAGTGCCGCACTAAGGGTGGTATGATTGTTGATGTATTCGGCATCGAAGCATTCTTGCCCGGTAGCCAGATTGACGTTCATCCTATACGCGACTACGATGTATTCGTAGGCAAGACCATGGAATTCAAGGTTGTTAAGATTAACCAAGAGTTCCGCAATGTAGTTGTTTCTCACAAGGCTCTTATTGAGGCTGAGTTGGAGGCACAAAAGAAAGAAATTATCTCTAAGCTCGAAAAAGGTCAGGTACTTGAAGGTACTGTTAAGAACATCACCTCTTACGGTGTATTCGTTGACCTTGGCGGCGTAGACGGATTGATTCACATCACAGACCTTTCTTGGGGGCGTGTCAGCGATCCTCATGAGGTTGTTGCTCTTGACCAGAAGATTAACGTTGTTATCATCAACTTCGATGAAGACAAGAAGCGTATTGCACTTGGTTTGAAGCAGCTCACTCCTCATCCTTGGGATGCTTTGGATGCAGACCTGAAGGTTGGTGACCATGTAAAGGGTAAGGTTGTTGTTATCGCTGACTACGGTGCATTCGTAGAAATCGCTCCCGGTGTAGAAGGACTTATCCACGTTAGTGAGATGTCATGGAGCCAACACTTGCGTTCTGCACAGGAATTCATGCACGTAGGTGATGAGATTGAGGCAGTTATCTTGACTCTCGACCGCGAAGAGCGCAAGATGAGCCTTGGTATCAAGCAGCTCAAGGAAGATCCATGGGAAACTATTGAAGTGAAGTATCCTGTAGGTTCTAAGCACAATGCAAAAGTTCGTAACTTTACTAACTTCGGTATCTTCGTAGAACTTGAAGAAGGTGTTGACGGTTTGATTCACATCAGCGACCTTTCATGGACAAAGAAAGTTAAGCATCCTTCAGAGTTTACTACTCAAGGTGCAGAGATCGATGTAATTGTTCTTGAAATAGACAAGGAGAACCGTCGTCTGTCTTTAGGTCACAAGCAGTTGGAAGATAATCCTTGGGATACTTACGAGACAGTATATACTCCGGGTTCTGTACACGAAGGTAAGATTACCGAAATGATGGACAAGGGTGCTGTTATCACTTTGAACGAAGGTGGTGAAGGTTTCGCAACTCCTAAACATCTTGTAAAAGAAGATGGCACACAGGCTCAACTTGGTGAAGAATTATCATTCAAGGTTATTGAGTTCGTGAAAGATACCAAGCGTATCATCCTCTCACACAGCCGTACTTTCGAAGAAGGTAAAGAAGAAGTGAAAACAAACTTCAAGCACAACAGTGGTTCTAACCACGCTAATAAGCCAGAGGCTACCATCAACAATGTAAAGGCCGGTACTTCATTGGGTGACCTCGACGTGCTTGCTGACTTGAAAGCAAAGATGGAAAAAGGTGAATAAATTTACAGTTGAATAACTTGTAAAAGTATTCTACAAAAAATAAGAAAGCTCGCTTGACAAAAGCGAGCTTTTTTTTTGTCCATTCAATATAATTGCGTACCTTTGCAAAAGAATTTTAATACGACACACGTTTCATTTTTAGAAACGTTTTCATTTCAATCAAATATTTTCATATACATATATGTATAGTAAAGATGAACTATTGTCTAAAAGCGCTAATGAGCTTGAAGACATTGCAGAGGAAGTAGGTGCAGAATATTCTGGACAAGCCAATGCGGAAGATATCATATATGCCATTTTAGACAAACAAGCTGTCGTTGAGGGTAATAAAAATCCTTTAAGCACAACTAAACGTCGCCGAACACGCATTGCAAAGAAGGACACAGACCATGTTTATACCGTCAATGGCAAAGACGGAGAGAATCTTGATGTCAAGAAAAACAAAGCAGCTATCGAACCACAGCCACTATTCAAAGAGGAAGTTATGGGAGAAGTTCCCGTAACAGAGGTTTCTCCTACCCCACTAGAAGCAGCTCCAAAGCGTAAACGTAAGACTAAAAAGGAAAAAGAAGCAGAAGAAGCTGCTCTTAAAGCTCAGCTAGAACAAGAAGCTTCAGAGGAGAATACAGCTGTAACTAAGACAGATTCAGAAACTGACTCAGATAATACTGAGCAAGAAACAAATACGGAACAAACTCAAGAAACGACTCTTACGGAAGAACCTACCAATGAGCCTATAGCCGTAGAAGAAGACATTGTACCTGAAGCACAATTCGCATCTGGAGACGGAACGCAAACTGAGGAAGAGGATAGTAACCTTCTTGCTCAACTGCAAGCCAAAATAAATGATCATAATAGAGAAAACGAAGCAAACCTAACTCCAACTTCCGATGAGATTTGGGAAGGGGATCCCGCAGATGGAACTGACTTCATCATTAAGGTAGATTTACCAATCGAAGACCAAGGAGCTGTCCCAAACTATGACATGTTTGACAATCCTACAACTCCAATCATGACTCCGGCTCCGGCTTATCAAGCCCCTGTGTTGAATAATCTCCCTGCTTATGATTTCTCTGATATTATCACAGCCAACGGTGTCTTGGAAGTAATGCCCGATGGGTATGGTTTTTTACGTTCAAGCGATTACAATTATTTATCATCACCCGATGATGTATATATTGCCAACAATCAAGTAAAACGTTACGGTTTAAAGACCGGTGATGTTATCCAGTGCCGTGTTCGACCACCACACGATGGAGAAAAATACTTTCCACTGACAAGTATTGATAAAATCAACGGTCGCAACCCTGCAGAAATCAGAGATAGGATTCCATTCGAACACCTTACTCCTTTATTCCCTGAGGAGAAATTTACACTTTGTGGCGATTCCCAAACAACAAATCTCTCAACTCGTGTTGTAGACTTGTTCTCCCCTATCGGTAAAGGCCAACGTGCACTCATCGTCGCACAGCCCAAAACCGGTAAAACCATCTTGATGAAAGATATAGCAAATGCTATCGCCGCAAATCACCCGGAAGCTTATCTGATGATGTTGCTCATAGACGAGCGTCCGGAAGAAGTTACAGACATGGCACGCACCGTCAATGCGGAAGTTATAGCTTCAACATTTGACGAACCTGCTGAACGTCATGTCAAAATTGCTGGCATCGTATTGGAAAAAGCAAAACGAATGGTAGAATGTGGACACGATGTAGTAATCTTCTTAGACTCAATTACACGTCTTGCTCGCGCTTATAATACGGTTAGTCCTGCTTCAGGTAAGGTCTTGACAGGTGGTGTAGACGCTAATGCCTTGCAGAAACCAAAACGTTTCTTTGGAGCAGCACGTAATATAGAAGGAGGCGGATCGCTCACTATCATTGCAACAGCGCTCATTGATACAGGCAGCAAGATGGACGAAGTCATCTTTGAGGAGTTCAAAGGTACTGGTAATATGGAATTGCAGCTCGATCGTTCTTTGTCTAATAAGCGAATATTCCCTGCTGTTAACTTGGTTGCTTCTAGTACACGTCGAGACGATTTACTACAAGATAAGACAACACTTGACCGCATGTGGATTCTCCGTAAGTACATTAGCGACATGAATCCGATAGAAGCTATGAATACAATACATACCAGTATGATGCGCACTCGCAACAATGAAGAGTTCTTGTTGAGTATGAACTCATAAAGATACGAGTCTATATAAAGAAAAT
>NZ_JRPT01000023.1:0-61803 GCF_000762865.1 Prevotella sp. S7 MS 2
GACGATAGACATGGCAAAGATACAAATTAAATCTGAGAGACTCACTCCTTTTTGGGGGCTTATTTTCAATCATGGAGCGAAGTTCATGATTAAAGACTGAAGGGTAACAAAACCCTCACTACTACTTGTGTAATTCGAAAGAATTTCCGAAATTTGCGAATATGTAAGTTCCATTGTTTTTTCTTTTTTATAGTTTACAAATACAAAGATAAGAAAAAAGGAGCTTACACACTTTTATAGGACAGTACCTCTCTTCTACATGGATAGAATATGTTGGAATAGAAAGACAGACACAAACAGAAAGCTATATGTCGCGAAACGACTAAAGACGAATAACCGGTGGTTTATTACCACTGGGAAATAGTATCGACAAAGAAAATGAGTGCCGAGAGGTACTCAATACGGATGACTTCCGCACCCTCCTTACACGATATTCATATTCAGTACCTTCGGCACTGACTCTTGAGCATTATACGTTTTCCACGGACTTCGTCCGCGGTTATTCATCTATAGTCGCTCCGCGACAAAGACAAAAATCAGCTTACAGATGCTACTTAAGAGTTTTCTTGTTCAAAGGGTATCTGTTACATAGTCGCACATCGGCTACTCTCTATACTAGCCGATACATTAGGCAGAAACACCAATCATCGGAAAGCGAGACCACACAAACGAAGAATACTAACAAGTACTCCACTTATGAAGCTGTTCCACATCACTACCTATGAAGAACAGGAAGCATATGAAAAGAAAAAATCTTCAGAATAGTTCTATAAACCCAAGGCACAAACAAACAAAAGGTTGGCAGATTGTTACCAAATCAGAATATTATCATTAAATTTGCAATATATTTAACGAAAACATAAACATGTCTGAAGAAAGAGTAAACTTTGGTAGTAAGCTGGGCGTTATCCTTGCTACAGCCGGCTCGGCAGTAGGTTTGGGCAATGTATGGCGCTTTCCCTATATGACCGGACAGAATGGTGGCGCAGCCTTTATCATCATTTATCTAGGTTGTATCTTGCTGCTCGGCATTCCTTGTATATTGTCGGAATTCATCATTGGTAGGCACAGTGCCTCAAATATGGCACGTGCTTACACCAAGCTTGGTAATGGTACAGCGTGGCGATTGGTGGGGTATATGGGCGTCATCACGGGCTTTCTGATTACCGGTTACTATGCTGTGGTGTCGGGATGGTGCCTGCAATACATCTACGCCTCTATCATGGGAGAATTGAAAGGTGATCCTACGATGGTGGCACAATATTTCTCTGATTTCGAACAATCGCCTATCCGTCCTATCTTTTGGACCGTCGCTATCCTGCTCATGACTCATGGCGTCATCATTCATGGGGTGCGAGGCGGTATTGAGAAGGTTTCGAAGCTCTTCATGCCGGTGCTGTTTATCTTGCTATTGGTCATCGTTGTGGCCTCTTGTCTGTTGCCCGATGCCGGTAAAGGAATCAACTATTTGTTGAATCTCGACTTCTCCAAGGTAGATCAAAACGTATTTCTTGGCGCCCTCGGACAGTCGTTCTACTCGCTCAGTATCGGCATGGGTTGCATCTGTACCTATGCCTCTTACTTCAGTCGACGAACCAATCTACTGCGCTCATCGGTGCAAGTGGCAGCGGTAGACACACTCGTTGCCATCCTAGCCGGGCTCATGATATTCCCCGCAGCATTCTCTGTCGGTGTGAATCCCGATAGTGGTCCGGCTCTCATCTTCATCACCCTACCCAACGTCTTCAACCAAGCTTTTGTCGGATTTCCTGCATTAGGTTGGCTTGTATCACTTTTCTTCTATGCCTTGTTGGCGTTGGCTGCATTGACAAGCCTCATCTCCCTGCACGAAGTAAGTACGGCTTTCTGCTTCGAGGAGATGCACATCAGTCGTAAAAAAGGTGCTACCATCGTGACTATAGCCACCATCATCGTGGGCAGTTTCTGCTCGTTGTCGCTAGGCGGAGTAGATTTCTTGAGGATAGGAAGCATGTCGATATTCGACATCTTCGACTTTGTGACGGGACAGATATTCCTCCCTGTCATCGGATTTTTTACTTGTATATTCCTCGGATGGTATGTCCCACGCACACTGATATACGACGAATTCACCAATTGGGGAACGGTAAGCACACGCTTCTTCGGCATCTATCTCTTTGCCGTTCGGTTTGTTTGTCCGCTCTGTATATTGGCTATTTTTCTCCATCAGTTGGGCTTTATTTGATGAACTATGCGCTGGCGAGAGTTTTTCTATTTCCAAAAATCCGACCGAAAGGTGTTTCTTACGATTCTCACCATCGTGGTGATGGCATTCGGCGCATACCTGTTGATGGATAAAGAGGAACCCCTTCAACCTATAGTCAAGGCTCACAAAGAAGTAAAAACGGAGCAGTCTACATCGGCAAAGTATTATACCCAGCCTCATCAAGTTCCCGAACGATTTGCCTTCGATCCCAATACGGCCGACAGCACACAGCTGCTTCGACTTGGATTGCAGCCATGGCAAGTGCGTGCCATTTATCGTTATCGTGCCAAAGGCGGTGTCTATCGGCAGCCGGAAGACTTTGCTCGGCTCTATGGTTTGACCAAAGGACAATATGAATCGCTACGTCCTTATATTATAATAGGTGAAGATTATCAGCCTGCCGACAAGTTTTATGGGAAGCCACTATTAGTAGGCAAATCGACCAATCGCGACACTTTACTCCATGATTACCCCATGAAACTAAAACCGGGAGAACACGTGATACTTAACATAGCAGACACATTGATGCTGAAACGAGTACCGGGAGTGGGGAGTTATTATGCTCGCCAAATCATGAACTACGGGCGGAGACTGGGCGGTTTTGCACATACAGAACAACTTAGAGAGATAGAAGGATTCCCCGAAGAGGCCATAAGTTATTTCAAAGTGGACGACAGCGCAGTAGAAAAACTCAATCTGAACACGCTCACATTGAACCAAATGCGACGCCATCCATATATCAACTTCTACCAAGCACGCGAGATTATGGACTTCCGACGGTTGAAAGGGGCACTGAAAAGCATCGACGATTTGCACCATCTGCGCTCGTTCAGTTCTACAACTATAGAACGATTGCGCCCTTACGTAACTTTCTAAACTGAATAGGTGTGATATGTTTTCGGCATGTCGGGCACGATTATCACTTATTTTGTGTATTTTTGCAACTTGACAAAATAAATGGTGAGCGTTTCACATAGCATGGGCTCGCTTGGTATATAACTCAAAACAAGTAGCAAATTATGAATCATACTCATTGGAAGTCGGCTTGGCTGACACTCTTTCTAGCGATATTTACTCTTGCCATACATGCTCAGATACAAGAGCCGGTACACTTCTCGGTGCAACAGAAACAAGTTTCGCCCACAGAGGTAGACCTTGTCTTCACCGGAAAGATAGATGCCGGTTGGCACGTCTATTCCACCGGTTTGCCATCAGACGGCCCCATATCGGCCTCATTGGCAGTGGATAAAGCCGTCGGTGTACAAAAGATAGGAAAGCTACAGGCGCGTGGTAAGGAAATCAGTACGTTCGACAAGTTGTTTGAAATGAACCTGCGTTACTTTGAACACGCTGTGACTTTCGTTCAGAAATTTAAGATTACAGGCAAGACCTACGAGGTAAAAGGCTCGTTGGAATACGGCGCTTGCAACGACCAAAACTGTCTGCCACCAACCCAAGTAGACTATCATATTAAAGGAAATGGGCCGGCCGATGCACCGGAAACAGCCGATGTAGCAGCCTTAGTGCCTGCCAATCAACCGAAAGCCGACTCTACAAGCAAGGTACAGGTAGCTGAATCGACTAAAGCAGACAGCATCGTGGCGGCTGCACCTGTATCAAACGTGAAAGCCGACTTGTGGAAACCGGTTATCAAAGAACTGAAGAAACTAAATGGAGATACCGCTCATCAATCATGGTTCTATATCTTCTTCATGGGGTTTGTAGGCGGATTGTTGGCACTGTTTACACCCTGTGTGTGGCCCATCATCCCCATGACGGTGAGTTTCTTCCTCAAGCGTGCAGGCGACAAAAGCCGTGGTGTGCGCGATGCCGTACTCTATGGTATATCCATTATTGTGATTTATCTGTCGCTCGGCCTCATTGTGACAGGCTTGTTTGGAGCCTCATCACTCAACGCACTGGCCACCGATGCAGGATTCAACATCTTCTTCTTCTTGATGCTCGTGGTGTTTGCGCTGTCGTTCTTCGGCTGGTTTGAACTCACGTTGCCCTCATCTTGGACCAATAGTGTAGACTCCAAGGCCAGCAACACCAGCGGAATACTAAGCATTTTCTTGATGGCTTTCACGCTGGCATTGGTGTCGTTCTCGTGCACCGGACCGATTATCGGCTTCTTGTTGGTGGAAGTTTCTAACGCGAAAAACATCCTTGGACCGGCTATCGGCATGTTCGGATTTGCCTTGGCTTTGGCACTTCCGTTCACACTCTTCGCCCTTTTCCCCACTTGGTTGAATAAAGCACCGAAATCGGGCGGATGGATGAACATCATCAAAGTGACATTGGGATTCATCGAACTAGCCTTCTCGCTGAAGTTCTTCTCGGTAGCCGACATGGCTTACGGATGGCATCTGCTCGACCGCGAAGTGTTCCTCTCGCTGTGGATAGTCATCTTTGGATTGCTGGGATTGTACTTGATAGGCAAACTGAAGTTCCCTCACGACGACCAAACGAGCACAGCTATGCCCGTTCCCTGCATCATGCTGGGACTTGTTTCGCTCTCTTTCGCCGTGTATATGGTACCCGGTCTGTGGGGCGCACCATTGAAGGCTGTGAGCGCTTTTGCCCCTCCTATGTTCACACAAGACTTCAATCTGTACCATAACGAGGTGCGCGCGCAATATACCGACTACGAAGAAGGCATGGCAGCAGCGGCAGCTCAGGGCAAACCGGTGATGATAGACTTTACCGGATTCGGCTGTACAAACTGCCGAAATATGGAATTGGCCGTATGGACAGACCCTGTGGTGGCCGACAAACTCAAGAAAGATTACATCCTCATCTCGCTCTATGTAGACGATAGAAAGCCGTTGGCCGAACCGATGGAAGTGGTAGAAAACGGGAAAAAGCGTACTCTGCGCAATGTAGGAGAGAAGTGGAGTTATCTGCAACGCAGTAAGTTCGGCGCCAATACGCAGCCTTTCTATGTGTTGCTCGATGCTAAAGGAATGCCTCTGACGCGCTCTTATAGCTACGATAAGGATATATCCCACTACTTGGATTTCCTGAACAAGGGATTGGAAAAGGCTCGGAAGAAATCTAAATAAAGTGTGACAGGCCTCTTATAAAGAACAGCCACCTTCTTGATATAAGTCAAGAAAGTGGCTGTTATCGCAAACAATTGTAATGATTACTTTGTTTTTTAGGGGTTTACCCCTATCTTTGCATCGTGTTTTTCATAGTATTAGATTTAAGGTTAACAAAGGTTTGGACTCGGCGGAGTCCTTTTTTTATGCCCTTACGTTTGGTGCAGTCTCGTGGAAAATGATTAATTTTGGCAGACGATATGAGTAAAACAATGGAAAATCCCTATATCAGACAATATCCCGACTTGATGGTTGGTAAGAAGATTTTGTATGTGCATGGCTTCGGGTCGTCGGCACAATCGGGTACGGTGAAGCGCATTCAAGAGGCGTTACCACAGTCTACGGTGTTGGCATACGACCTGCCTATCCACCCACAAGAGGCGATGGAACTATTGAGAAAGGTGTGCGAAGAACAGCAACCCGACTTGATTATCGGTACATCAATGGGTGGTATGTATGCCGAAATGCTCACTGGCTATGACCGTATCTTGGTAAATCCGGCCTTCGAAATGGGACAGACCATGCACGACCACAATATGATGGGGAAGCAAATATTCCAAAATCCGCGCCAAGACGGGGTACAGGAGTTCTTCGTAGACAAGCCTTTGGTGAAAGAATATCGCGAAGTGACGGGGCAATGTTTTACCCATGTATTGCCCGAAGAACAGGAACGTGTCTACGGGTTGTTCGGTGATGAAGATCCGGTGGTGCATACGTTCGACCTCTTTCGCAGCCATTATCGACATGCCATCCACTTCCATGGCGAACATCGCATGACGGATAGAAGTTTTATGCGTGGCGTGTTGCCCGTGATAAGGTGGATAGATGACCGGCAGGAAAAACGCGAACGCAATATTATATATATAGGTGAGGAATGTCTGAAGGATTCGTATGGCAAACCGAAGTCGAGTTTTAACAAGGCATACGATTTCCTAATAGAGCATTATACGGTGTATATTGTGGCCTCGGCGCCTACTAACGATCATGAAGCTATCACACAAATGCAGGACTGGACAGAGCAATATATCTCTACACCGGCCCACGATCGCGTCGTATTCACCAATCAACGACAACTGCTTTATGGCGATTATTTCATTGCGACAGAGCCGTTGGATGACTTCATGGGAACAGTAATACCTTTCGCTACCGACGAGTTTAAGACATGGGAGGAAGTGATTGTTTACTTTGAACGGTTGGGCGGACAGTAACTATACGTACTCGTCGCCTTTTTTCATCTGCACTTCGCTGACGTATTTACGGATGAGTGCCGATGAATCTTCTTTCTTACAAATTAATAAAACATTGTCTTGTTCGGCTACGATGAAGCCGTCGAGCCCGTTGATGACAGCAAGTTTACCTTCTGGCAGCTTGATGATATTACCGTGACTTTCGTCTAATAACACGTCGGAAGAAATGACTACATTATCGTCTTGACTCTTCTGCATCGCCTCATAGATACCATGCCACGTGCCAAGATCGGCCCAACCGAAGTCGCACATCATCACACAAACTCGGTCGGATTTCTCCAAAATGCCGTAATCAATAGATATATTAGGATACGACGGGAAGTTCTCGTTGATAAATTCGTTTTCTTCTTCGATGGTGAAATTGGGTTTTACTTCGTCTAACGTACTCAACACAGCAGGCAGAAATTTATAAAAACATACGCTCAGATATTGCAAATTGCAAAGAAAAAGACCAGTGTTCCAATACCATTCGCCACTCTCCATGAACATACGAGCAAACTCGCGGTCGGGCTTTTCGGTAAAAGTCTTCACTTCGTAGACATCCTCCATATCGGCAGGATTACCCACTTGGATGTAGCCATAACCCGGTTCGGGACGCGTAGGACGAATACCCATGGTGAGCAAACTATTGTTTTTGCTCACAAAATCCAATCCTTCCAAGATATTCTTACGGTACAACTCTTCGCGAAAGACAATCTGGTCGGACGGCGTAACCAGCAAGTTGGCATTGGGATTAATGTGAGCTATGCGATGTGCAGCCCACGCTACACTGGGCGCAGTATTACGCCATATAGGTTCAGCCATGAGATTATCAGGAGGCAATTGAGGCAATTGTTCTCTGACAAAGTCGACATATTCTATATTCGTATTGACAAAAATATGGTCTAAAGGGAATATATGGGATATGCGTTCGTATGTTTGTTGTAATTGGGTTTGTCCGGTTCCAAAGAAATCAATGAATTGTTTGGGAAGTTTCTCACGACTGCAAGGCCACAGTCTTCGACCTTTCCCACCGGCTAGAATGACGCAGTAATTGTTTCTAAGGTCATTATCCATGTTTGTACGATTATCGTTCTTGCCACGAAAGTAACGAATAAAAATCACTCCAACAAGGCTTTTTCACTTTTTTATTAAACAATAAGCATTTTGTAACTTGCACTTTGATGAAAGGAGTTTTGTTTTCTTTTAGATATTTTACGGCTTCGTATCCATAATAATCCATATCCTCAGCTACAATATAGAAGTCGCCTAGCCCTTGTTTATCCCAGCGTTTGGTTTGTGCATAGGCTGGAAGAATGAAAGCTATATCTCCCGGATGCAGAAATATGGCTTTCGGAGAAAATCTCTTCGGACTTTTTGCTTTTGCAGGGGTGGTAAAAGTGAAAGCCATGATTGTAATGATGAAGGTTAATAAAGCTGCTCTTATATCATTAAGTTTTAAAGGTTTTACTCTAAAGAAGAGTGCTGTTGGGAGGGTTGAATGTCCATAATACGAGTGTAAGACTGGACGAAATCTACGGTCGAAACGACTTTGTAGCCTTTGCTTGAACACAAGATAGCGATGCCGCCGGCATCCGCTGGCAGGAAGTCTACAACCTCTTCTTGGTCACCGTTGACATAGATGAATTTTTTGTTGCTGGTCTCTTTGGTACTCGCAATGCCTTGAGCGTCGAGGTATTTGGTGGCTTCGTTCACGTAATAACGCATGTCGCGGATAGTCTCCCGGTCGTCGGCATTACCTACAGCCATCCAATGATTGAGCTGGGCACGCGTGGGTTGGATGAAAACAATATTGCCCGGACGTAGGTAAACGGTGTTGGATGAAACCTTTTTAGGTGTTGTTGCATGGACTGAACTAGCGAATATAAAGGTTATGAGGGGTAGAATAACGGAAAACATCCATGTGTTAATATTGTTCCTAAAGATGTGTAGATGAATCATTTTAAGTAGTGGAATACGGATAGAGAGGATGTATAAAAACAAAAGTGTACCTATCTCCACGGTGCGGATGATGGGTACACTCCTATAATGTTACTTCACTGTGATGAGGAAGTAGTTCTTTTTACCTTTTTGTACGAGCAAGTATTTGCCGTCGATAAGGTCGTCGGTGCTGACAACTTGGTCGAAAGCTGTGAGCTTTTCTTTGTTCAGCGACACACCGCCACCTTTAACGAGCTTGCGCATCTCGCCCTTGCTGGGGAAGATATTCATACCTTCTTGGCAGAAGATTTCGATAGCCGGCTGTCCCAGTACGCTGCTGTCGATGGTATAGGTGGGCACACCACTGAACACATCGAGGAACGTTGCTTCGTCGAGCTTCACCAAACTGTCTTTCGTTGCCTTGCCAAAGAGGATGTTACTTGCCTCGATAGCCATTTCCAAATCTTCGCGAGAGTGAACCATGGTGGTTACTTCTTCGGCCAAACGACGCTGCAATATGCGACGACCGGGGTCTTGCTTGTGCTCTTCTACGAGCGCGTCGATGGTCTCTTTATCAAGACTTGTGAAGATTTTGATGTACTTTTCAGCATCGTCATCGCTCACGTTGAGCCAGAATTGATAGAATGCGTAAGGTGTCGTACGGTTGCGATCGAGCCAAATATTACCGCTCTCGGTCTTACCAAACTTCTTTCCGTCGGCTTTGGTGATGAGCGGACAGGTGAGGCAGAAAGCTTCTGCTTCGTTGCCAAGGGTACGGCGAATAAGCTCGGTACCCGTAGTCATGTTGCCCCATTGGTCGTTTCCACCGAGCTGAAGTTTCACTCCATGCTTCTCATAGAGGTGCAGGAAGTCGTAACCTTGCAGCAATTGGTAAGTAAACTCGGTGAAAGAAAGACCGTCGTTAGCTTCTCCGCTGAGGCGTTTCTTCACACTATCCTTGGCCATCATGTAGTTGACAGTGATGTGTTTGCCCACTTCGCGGGCGAAATCAAGGAAAGTGAAGTCTTTCATCCAGTCGTAGTTGTTCACCATTTCGGCACGATTCTCATCGGCAGAATCGAAGTCAAGGAATTTAGCTACCTGTGCTTTAATAGCCTCTTGGTTGTGATAGAGGGTTTTGGCATCAAGCAAATTGCGCTCCTGACTTTTGCCTGAAGGGTCTCCAATCATACCCGTGGCGCCACCGACGAGGATATATGGCTTGTGGCCGCAGCGTTGCAAGTGGCGCAACATCATGATACCACAGAGGTGGCCGATATGTAATGAGTCGGCAGTGGGGTCGGTTCCCAAATATGCCGAAACTGTTCCTTTCATCAAAAACTCCTCGGTACCCGGCATCATCTGTGCCAACATACCGCGCCATTTCAGTTCTTCTACGAAGTTCTTTGTCATAGTTGATAGTTGATAATTGACAATTGGTAAGAATGATAACCTTTTGTCTCTTATTGATTGTAAACGTTAATATTTTGTTTGAATGTTATTTCTTCCAGTCTTACGAGTCGTTTTCAGATTGTCAATTTATAATTTTAAATTATCCATTGTCAATTCTTCATTTAGTATTTCAGGGTACCGGGTCGTATCCACTGCCTCCCCATGGGGTGCAACGCAGAATACGCCAAATGGCCAAGGCGACTCCTTTGAAAGGACCATGCTTCAAGATGGCTTGCCGGGCATACTCGGAACAGGTAGGCGTGAAGCGACATGAGGGTGGTGTGTAGGGGCTGATAGCCGCTTGATAGAAACGGATGGGTAGTATCAGAAGCCAACCCAAAACGTGCAACAGTGTGTGAAAGATGTCTTTGATGGTACTCATAACTTCTCTGCCACACGCGTCAATAGGTTGCATACACGCTGTTCTACCAACTTACTTTCGGCTAATGTGTCGCTTAACCAAATGAAAGCCAGACTCACACGACGATTGGGCTGCCCGGCTAAACGGTCTATAACAGTGTATTTATTGCGCCTGTATGCTTCGCGAACTTGTCTTTTGACGCGGTTGCGTTTGACTGCTCGCTTAAAGCAACGCTTTGGTACGCTTACCAAAATGGCTACTTGTGCGTCCTCAACAGGTTCTTCCAGTTCCTCAACCATATAGACTATCCGTAGTGGGTAGGCCGACATAGAGCGGCTCTGCCCACCCAAAAAGAGCTTGTCTATCTGTTTTTTACTGGATAGTCGCTCTGCCTTCGTCAACGTCTGAGGACGGCATTCGGCCATAAGGGTAGGAATTTAATCCGGTTTATTTATTCTTTTTCAGGAATGCCTGAAGTGCACTAGTCATGGAAGGATACTCTTTTGACGGAGCCATGAAGTCAAGATTGTAGCCCTCTTCCTTCACTGCTGCAGCGGTAGCAGGACCGAACGCACCTACATGGATACCACGATTTTTGAAGTCGGGCATGCTAGTAGCGAGTGATTTCACGCCGGTAGGACTCACAAAGATGACCATACTGTAGTCGAAGTTCTTTACTTCTTCTTCGGTCAAGTCGTCGCTTACGGTGCGATACATTACACATTCAGTATGCTTGAGATTCTTTGCATCGAGCAATTTCTGTATCGTGTCGGTGTGTACATCGCTCATCGGAACGAGGTATTTCTCGTTTTTATGCTTCACCATCGTAGGGATGAGGTCGTCAATTTTGCCCGTAGAGCCGAAGAATATCTTGCGTTTGCGATACTGGGTGTACTTCTGTATGTAGAGTGCAATGGTCTCTGTGACGCAGAAATACTTCATTTCTTCGGGGATGGTAACACGGAGTTCTTTGGCCAATTGGAAATAATTGTCTATGGCATGACGTGATGTGAACACCACAGCAGTATAATCTAAGATGCTAATCTTTTGTTGACGGAACTCACGGCTGGATATTCCCTCGACCCTGACAAATGGACGGAACACGAGTTCTACGCCATATTCTTTCGCAATATCATAATAAGGAGACTTCTCGCTGGAAGGCTTGGGCTGAGAGATTAATATCTTCTTCATCGTTCTGTGTCCTAAAAATTAATTTTCAAATATCCATTCATTGTCACCAATGCTCCCCAGATGGCAAGCAGTGGTAGGATTTCAAGGGCACAAAAGTACAAAAAAAAATGCACAAAAACGGCTCTTTCTCTAAAAAAGATAATGTAGGACTTATAGAATAGTAACAATTTCAATAAAGCCAACACGACTATTATATAAATTGAAATTGTAGATACCGACAAGTTGAAGAATGCCAAGAGCATGATGGCAGGGAATAATAAGACTCCTTCCATGGCTCCGATGAAGAGGTAGGAATGTATCCATTGTATGTTTCGTCGGCGGTCGAAGAACACCCAATTGATAAATGAATAGAGGATGACTTTGAGCAGAAAGTATCCCGCTATAGAACCTGTGTAAATGCCTATGACTTGGTATTGCTCAATGACGAACGTGTCGTTGAGTTGCGCTTTGGAATAGAAGAAGTAGAGTAAGGATATGAGCAAGCAGGTCTGGAGGATGAGAAAGATTTGGAATCGCATCTCTCCACCGGTCTCGGTGAGAGCTGTCGGCCGGTCGCTATGCTGCACATAGAAGAAATTTCTGGTTTGTCTGAAGATGAAACGGCGCGATTGTGAGAACGCTAACATCGTCAAGATAAAACATCCAAGAAGGATGCTGGTAATGAGATTGTCGCCGGCTATGGTGTAAGGAACGGGGTCGCCAGCTACTCCGGGACGCCCTCCTTGCAGTTCGGGATGGAACAATGAGTCTTTTGAAAAGAACGACTCCTTGTAATATTTTGGCAGACTTACATCGCGAAAACTTCGTCCAACAGGATGCCCCGGTAGATGTAAGGTGTCGGGTTCATTGCTCCAATGAATCTCAGAGGGTTTGATATGGGCTTGAATGGCAGAGTCTTGCTGTTCGGGTGTGGCGTTTTTTGGCAACCAACTCAACACCTGAGCCGGTGTGAGTTGTTTGTGCTGTCGCGCAGTGGTGGGTACCGACTGCGCTTCTTGTTCCACTAATGCGGTAGAATCTGCCTGTTGCCACATGACGAGATAGACTTAGAGATTGAACACGCGTTTGATGTCGGCCACGCGGTCGAGTTTCTCCCATGTGAAAAGTTCCACGTCGATGGTGCATGTTTCGTGATAACGACTGCTGAAAGTCTTCTTTACCATCTCGTTCTTGCGACCCATGTGGCCGTAAGCAGCGGTCTCCAAATACATGGGTTGGCGCAGTTTGAGATTGCGTTCAATGGCTTTCGGACGCAGGTCGAACAATTCCTCTATCTTCTTGGCAATCTCTCCGTCGCTCATGTTTACATGGCTGCGACCGTAGGTGTTGACGTAGATGTTCACCGGCTTAGCCACACCGATGGCGTAACTTACCTGTACCAACATCTCATCGGCAACGCCTGCTGCCACCATGTTCTTCGCGATGTGGCGTACGGCATAGGCTGCCGAGCGGTCCACCTTGCTGGAATCCTTGCCAGAGAAAGCTCCACCGCCGTGTGCACCCTTGCCTCCGTAAGTGTCAACGATAATCTTTCGGCCGGTCAAGCCGGTGTCTCCGTGGGGACCACCGATAACGAATTTACCCGTAGGATTGACGAAATACTTGATGTTGTCATTGAATAATGCCAGTACTTTCTCGCCACAACGAGCCTTTACACGGGGTATAAGGATGTTCTTTACATCCTCTCGTATCTTGGCCAACATGGCTTCATCGTCGTCTGTTCCGTCGACTTTCTTGATAAAATCGTCGTGTTGTGTGCTCACCACAATCGTGTCTATGCGCTGTGGGATGTTGTCGTCGCTGTACTCGATGGTCACTTGGCTCTTTGAGTCGGGGCGCAGATAGGTCATCAGCTTGCCTTCCTTGCGAATCTCGGCAAGCTCAATCATCAGCAAGTGAGCCAAGTCGAGCGATACAGGCATGTAGTTTTCGGTCTCGTTGACAGCATATCCGAACATCATACCTTGGTCGCCGGCACCCTGTTCTTCCTCGTTTTGGCGGTCGACACCACGGTTGATGTCGTCGCTCTGTTCGTGGATGGCCGAGAGAATACCGCAAGAATTGTAGTCGAACTGGTATTCGGCTTTGCTATAACCAATCTTCTCGATGGTTCGGCGTGTGATGGTTGGCAGATCGACATAAGCCTCTGAACGTACCTCGCCCATGATAACTACCTGACCAGTGGTGCAGAACGACTCGATGGCACAGCGTGCTTGAGGGTCGTAAGCCAAGAATTGGTCGAGCAGAGCATCGGATATTTGGTCGGACACCTTGTCAGGATGTCCCTCTGAAACTGATTCTGAAGAGAATAAATAAGACATGTTATAACTTCCTTTCTAAATATGCATACACCTGAAGTATGCGTTACATAACTTTGAATGTGCAAAGTTACGACAATTCGTTGACACGGACAAAGAATTTAAAAGAATCGTTGATGGGGAGGGAGGTCTCTTGTTGTTAATTCATAGCAAGTTTTATCGCTCTATAATAGTTAAATCTGTCAAAAAGAGACAGAATCGTATATATATGCATCGAAAAGTTTAAAATATCTTGTAAATACTAGGAATAATGTTTAATTTTGCAAAATAGAATAAAGTAATCAAGGAGCCATCAGTGATTGATGACATGGTGTTTATCTATCACTCCGTGGACATATTTCTAAGATTGTATATATAATATGGTAAAAAGGAGACTTTTATTTAGTATGTTACTCATGTGCTTGATGTTGATTCAGGTGCATGCGGCCGACGTATTCGTCATTAAAGGTACGGTAGTTGATACAAGCAACGAGCCGTTACCGGGCGTTACGGTGAGTGTAGTGAATGGAACCAAGAAGGCATTGACCAATGTCGATGGTGAATTCTCGCTGCAAGTAAGTAAGAAACCTACCCAACTTCGCTTCACATATGTAGGTATGGAAGATTTGATAACGAAGTGGAGTGGGGAGAAGAATTTCAAGGTGACATTGAAGGAATCAGCATATTCTTTGGAGAATGTGGTGGTAACCGGTTATCAACAGATAGACAAGCGCAAGTTGTCGAGTGCCATCACCAGCATGAACATGAAAGAATTGGCAACTCCATCGACCAACTCTATCGACCAAATGTTGCAAGGCCGCGTGGCCGGAGTATCGGTTATGAACAGTTCGGCAACCGTAGGTGTAGCACCTAAGATTCGTATTCGTGGTTCATCGTCTATTACCGGTAACCGTGAACCGGTATGGGTGGTTGACGGTATCGTGCTTGATGAGCCTGTCAACGTGACGACCGAAGAGTTGAACAATATTGATAATGTAAACTTCATCGGTAATGCTATTTCGGGATTGAACCCTGATGACATTGAGCGTATTGACATTTTGAAAGACGTAAGTGCTACGGCTATCTATGGTGTGAAAGCTGCTAACGGTGTCATCGTGGTGACTACGAAGCGCGGTAGAGGCGAACGTCCTACCATATCATATAAGACCAACTTCGGACTGACGCTGGCTCCGAGCTACAGTATCCTCAATCTGATGAATTCGAAAGAGCGCGTGGAGATGTCGGAAGAAATGGTGGCACGTGGCTTGGAGTTCTCTACTTTCCGTCCAACCAACATTGGTTACGAAGGCGAATTGCAGAAGCTTTGGAACAAGGAAATTGACTATGATACCTTCCGTAACAATGTGAAGGCGCTGAAAGAGTTGAATACCGATTGGATGGACATGCTTTTCCGCAACGCATTTTCGCAGCAGCACTCTGTTTCTGTGTCGGGTTCGGGTAAGAAGATGGACTACTATGTGTCGTTGAGTTATCTGAATCAGCAAGGTACGAATAGTTATGAAAAGATGAATCGTCTCACAGGATTGGCCAAGTTCAACATCCAGTTGACTCATAACTTGGATGCTACGGTGAATTTCAATGCAAGTTCCAGCAATTCAGACTATCCACATAACAGTGTCTCACTGCTCGACTACGCCTACCGTACATCAAGAGCCATACCGGCATACAATGCCAATGGCGACTATCTGTACTATAACCAAGAGAAGACAAACTATGCCTCATTGCCCTTTAATATCTTCAATGAGTTGGAGACTACGGGACAGAACATCAAGAAGCATACCACCTCGCTGACTGCACAATTGGTATATCGTCCTTGGGAATGGTTGAAGTTGAGTTCTTTGGCAGGTATTAGTCACAACTCAAGCGACCAAGAGAATTGGGCTGACGAACATAGCTTCTATATCTCAAGATTCCGTTTAGTGCCATTTGGAACTATCATTAGGGGCAATGAAACCTATTATGATGATGCGATTATCCCATTAGGAGGAGAGTTGAAGTATACCAATACATCCTCTACTCGCTACACATTCCGTAACGAAGCCGCTTTTAATAAGACTTTTAATAAAGTTCATCAACTCTATGCTTTGGTTGGTAACGAAATCATTTCGGTGAAAAATAATAGTCATTCTGGACGTTATTTGGGTTACATGCCATTCCGTGGAAAGACTTTTGCTGATATAGATGTAACTACATATAAAGGATATGCTAAGGCTTTGCAAAACAATCCGATGACTATTATTGACAACACGAATAATGTGGTGTCTATGTATGGTGTGGCTACTTATACCTACGACAATCGTTATATCGCCAATTTCAATATACGTGCCGATGGCTCCAATCGTTTCGGACAGGACAAGAGCGTACGCTTCTTGCCAGTGTGGTCGGCTTCGGCTCGTTGGAATATGCACAACGAAAAGTTCTTAAAGAATCAGAATTTGTTGAATGAATTTGCCGTACGTGCTTCGTATGGTGTTCAAGGAAACGTGCATCCGAGTCAGACTCCCTACTTGATTGTAAGACAAGAAAACTACAATGGTACCCTCGGTGAATATGTGTCTACACTGAAACAGTTGCCTAACGACCATCTACATTGGGAGAAGACGGTTTCTTATAACCTTGGTCTCGATTTCTCATTCTTCGACTATCGCGTATCTGGTACGTTGGATATATACCGCAAGAAAGGTTACGACCAAATTGTGTTGCGCAATATTGCTCCCTCTAATGGAGCCAGTGCTGTGGCCATGAACGAGGGCGATATAGAGAACAAAGGATGGGAATTAGCTTTGAATGTGATTCCTGTTCGCACCAAAAATGTCACATGGAGTTTGTCGTTCAATACGGGTAAGAACTATAATAAGATTACGAATGAGGGCGACGTAGAACCAACTTGGCAAGATTATATCAATGGAACGTTGGTTAAGAATGGCTATGCCGTAAACAGTTTGTTCTCATATCGCTTCAAAGGATTGGATCCAAAAACAGGCTTACCCACCTTCTATGGTGAGTCGGAAGTTGATACAGATGGTAAACGAACCATCAATAGTCTACAGGAAGCATACGATGCTGCTTTCGTATATTCGGGTAAACGTGAGGCCGACTTGACCGGTGGATTCTCTTCTTCCATCCGTTATAAGAGCTTTACACTGAATGCTTTGTTCTCATTTGGATTCGGTAATAAGATTCGTCTCAACGATTTGTATGCTTCTAATGGTCAGGGTTTACCCTTCCCGCAGCAGAATATGTCGAAAGAATTCGTAGATCGCTGGCAGCAGGCGGGTGATGAAGCCAAGACGAATATACCTGTTTTGTCTGATAATCCAATGCGTTTTGCTCCTTACGAGCGTAAGTATTCTATAGCGGATAACCGTTGGGATATGTACAACAAGAGCGACATTCGTGTGGCTTCGGGTAGTTTCTTGCGCTGTCGTTCTATTAGCTTACGCTATGAGATTCCTACTAATATCCTCTCGCGCATCCATGTGAGGAGTGGAAACATTACATTCGAGACCAGCAACCTGTTCGTTATCAAGGATAGCAAGTTGAAAGGTCGTGACCCCGAACAGTTATCATTGACTTCAGGAACCATCCCTCCACGTACGGGATATTCTTGCCAGTTGAGTCTTACATTCTAATAAAAAGTACATACAATGAATATCAAACATATCATATATAGCACGGCTCTCCTCGTTTATGGAGCACTGATGTTGACCTCTTGTGATAAGTTGCTCGATGAAAAATCACAAGATTTATATATCCCTAAGACTGTTGGTGACTACCGTGAGTTTATTGCCGGTGAGGCATTGAACCAAGGTAAGAGCAATGGCGTGATGCTTGGGGAGTATTTGGATATGATGACCGACGACATAGGTGAGAAAGTTAATGTACGTCGCAAGGACACACAGGATACGCGTGAGCAGACTTGGGGCTACTATACATGGCAAGAAGATCCTGAGATAGACTTCAATAATACAATCAGAGATGATAATATGTGGAGTGTATGTTACCATCGTATCTTGATTACGAATATCGTGTTGGATCGCTTGAATGAGATGTCAGGCACGCAAAACGAAAAAGATGATTTGGAAGCTGAGGCTCGTTTTATCCGTGCGTGGTCGTATTATATGTTAGCAAACACCTATGCTAAGCCGTATGAAAGTGCTGAACAAGCAAGTAAGACTGCTGGTGTGCCAATCAATACTGCTATCAGTGTAGAGAATAAGAAACTGCAACGTGCCACTCTACAGGAGGTTTATGTCCTCATGAAAAGTGACTTGACTGAAGCCGTCAAGCTATTTAAGTCGTCGGGTATGTCTAAAACAATCTTCCGCCCCAACCTTAGTGCTGTCCAATTGCTGCTCTCTCGTGTATTATTATATGGTAAAGAATTTCAAGAAGTGGTTAATGTGACAAGTGACTTGATAGGAAAGAATGGGATAGAATTGCACGACTTAAGTACACTTACGGACAGGACTAAACGATTCTACGATGGTTCTAATAAAGAGATTTTCTTTTCATACGGTTCTCAGGCAGCTTATAAATTAGCCAATTATATTTCTGCCACTAATGGTACTCGTGGGACCTTCAAGGTTAACATGGAACTTCTTAACATGTATGATAAGAAGGATAAGCGTCGTATGAGTTTCTTTAGTAGCCCTACATCCAAAGATGTAAAGCCGTTCAAATACTATAATCTTGGTTCAAAGAATATTAATCCGGGCAACTTCCATCTCTCTGAAGTTTACTTGAATCGTGCTGAAGCTTATGCCGAATTGGGACAAGGAGCCAAAGCTATGGATGATGTGAATGCCGTACGAGCTAAGCGTATTGAAGGATATACGGCCGAAACCATAACCGAAAAAGACAAGGTAGTAGAGGCAGTTCGTACTGAACGTCGGAAAGAATTGTGCTTCGAGGGCTTGCGTTGGTTCGACCTTCGCCGTTGGGGATGCCCTGAATTGAAACATACATACTCTTCTAGCACCGTCTCAGGACAAAAAACAGAGTACGTATTAAAGCAAGGTGACGCACGCTACACATTGCCTGTACCACGTGCCGAACGCGAACTCAATAACATCTAAAACAATAGTAACGTATGAATACAAAATATATCTTATCGGCTCTTTGCGTCGCTTTGACTCTGGGAACGGTCTCTTGTTCTAACGACGACAATGTGACGGCCGAAATAGAAGAGCCTATCTACAATGTAGAAGATAACACTTCTGATCCTATTCAACACCGTAAGTTCGAGATGTATCGCGATTATAAGACGTATCTGATTACCAATCCTATTACTCGCGACTACAAATATAACTTCCAAAAGAAGAATAATCTGCTCATCACGGCTCCTGAACAAAGCCCCGAACTCATCAAGAAGGGTATCAAGATGCTTGATGATATGTTCTTGAATCACTATTCTGAGGAATTCAAGAAGAAGTATATGCCATTCTCGGTCTTGCTGGCCGACAGCATATTCTTCCTTGGTCAAGAGACCGGCAGACCTTATTATCACTCCTATGTTGCCAATCGTTTCCTCGCATTAGGAGGTGTTCGCAAAGAAATGGGCAGCTATACAGAGGCTCAAAAGCGCGACATCGAGGGTGATATTAACTCTCGCTATTGGATGGATTACTTGTGGGAAGTGAAATCTGCATTCTCTATTCCAGAGGCATTCTCGGATGTAAACCGAGAATATTTTAAGAAAGAAGCAGGTGAATCAAAAGCCTTTGGTAAGGTTACAGAAGAGACACAGCCCGATGACTTGGACTATCATACATTGGGATTTATCAGCTATAACCATCGTACAACATTCTATGATAAAGAGTGGTCGTCGTGGTGGATAGAGCTTCCTGATGAAGATACCGATCGCAGACAGTGGGTAGCATTCATCTTCAGTACGCCCAAGGCAGAGCGAGATGCACTCATTGCCAAGTATTCCAAGATGAAAGAGAAGTATGACATCTTGAAAGAGGCATTCTTGAAATGCGATGGTTACGACATTGAAAAATTACCCTAAATAGAATAAAATGAATATTTTATGGAGAGGAGCAGGCATAGCATTGTGTGCAATGTTATGCGTGGCTCCTGCAAACAGTAAGAAGAAAACTAATAAGAAAGACGCTTCCGAGAAGCAAGAGATGACTTCTGTCAGCGGTTATAGCAAGGCTGTAGCCGGCTATAAAGCGCATCCCGGACTCATTACCGCCTATGAGAAAGAGGGTGAATATCTATTTGCCATTCCCAAATCGTTGTTGGGGAAAGACTTGTTGCTCACTTCGCGTGTATCGACGACAAGCAATAACTCTAGCACGGTGGCCGGAGAGATGCCTCATTCGCCTGTCCTCATTACGCTTTCTACCCAAGGCAAAAGACTCTATATCCATAAGAAGTCGTCTAAAAACATCTGCGATCCCAACTCATCTTTGCAAGCTTCGTTTGATAGAAACTTCATTGCGCCCATCTGGAAGTCGTATAAAATCAAGGAAACCAATGATTCTACTCTTCTAGTAGATATGGAATCGCTCTTTACTTCAAGCATAGAAGAACTCAATCCTTTTAAGACCGGAGTTCCTCAAGCCACACAGATGGGCAGTCCGATTAGCGACCTTTGCGTGATTATTGGGGCTAAATCGTTCCCCAAGAATTTGCAGGTGAAGTCGCAAATGGGCTACACTTCGCGCAACGAACCGTTCACTGTGACCATGACGCGCAACATTATTCTCTTACCAGAGAAGCCTATGCGCCCACGTTTGGCAGACCCTCGAATCGGTTATTTCGATGAGAAAAAGGAGTATTTCAGCGACCGTAACGATGGTGTTGTGCCTGTTTCGTATATCAAACGTTGGAACTTGGAACCTGTAGATAGTGCTGCTTTTGCTCAAGGAAAGCTCACCGAAGTCAAGAACCCCATCGTGTTTTACATCGATACAGCCATCCCTCGCAAGTGGGCACCCTATATTAAAGAAGGTGTATTGGAATGGAATAAGGCTTTCGAAAAGATTGGATACAAGAACGTGATGCAAGTACGTGACTATCCAAAAGACGATCCTAACTTCGATCCCGATGATATTCGATACAATTGTTATCGTATGATTACGACCAATGTTGAGAACTCTGTGGGGCCATGCGCATCCGATCCACGTTCCGGAGAGATTATTCAAGGAGACGTACTCTTTTACTTCAATAGTGTAAAACTGCTGCATAACTGGCGCTTTGTACAAACTGCTGCGGTCGATCCTAAGGTGAGAAAGCGTGTTCTCGACGACGAGTTGACAGGTAGTTCTCTACGGTATGTGGCTACTCATGAAGTGGGTCACACCCTTGGACTCTTGCACAATTTCCGAGCTTCTGCCACCATTCCGGTCGACTCTTTACGCTCTGCTACATTCACACAGAAGTATGGTACCACCCCGTCTATCATGGATTATGCCCGCTATAATTATGTGGCGCAGCCCGGAGATAAGGGAGTCAACCTGCTGCCTCCGCCATTAGGAGTATACGATTCATATGCCATTGCATGGGGATATAAGCCTATTCCCGGTGCAGTGACGCCTGAAGACGAATTGCCAACACTGAATAAATGGATTAGAGAGAAGGAAAACAATCCGATGTATCTCTATGGTCAACAGTATTTCTTCAACTCTGTAGACCCCAGTTGTCAGTCAGAAGACTTGGGCGATGACGCTGTCAAGGCTGGTGAATATGGCATTAAGAATCTCAAGTATATCGTGAAACATCTTGCAGAATGGTGTGTAGAGGATGGCAAAGATTACAAGCGTTTGCAGGAAGCACACAACGAAGTGGCCGAACAACTACAACGCGAGATCTATCATGCAGTGATGTATGTGGGCAGTATCTATATGGATGAGCCTGTCGCAGGAGATGGTAAGCCCAACTTCCGTTTTACCGATCGCAACACACAGAAGCGTGCATTGCAATTTGTTTTGCGCAACATAGCCGACCTACCTAACTGGTATAACGACAAGAGTATTGTTGAAAAGACCGGTCGCATACAGTCGGTCAGCAACATGCAAGCCCGTTTCTTGAAGAGTTTGTTTGCCGGTCCGGTGGCCACAGCGCTCTCGCTGTTTGAGCAGATGGAGCCAACCAAGGCCTATACCTATCAAGAAATGATGGACGAAGTGTATCGTTTCGTGTGGGCTAAGAGCTTACGCAATGCTGTACCTAATCTCTACGAGCGTCAGTTGCAAATCGTTTATGTCAATAGTTTGCTGCGTGCACTCTCTGCCAAGCAAGAAAAGAAGTCGCTATCAGGTTCTGCTTTCTTTGCTTCTCAGCCCCATGTATGCGGTATACACGACAATCTCGACCGCGGTTCTAAGTCATTCTTCGAGTTCGATCCATTGGAAGACTTCCGCATGATTCGCACTCCGGTAACCCAAGGGCTTGCGCTCGACCTCAAGAAACTGCTGGGGCGTTTGCGTGTTTCAGCCTCTAGCAAGATGCTTCGTGCCCATTACGACGCCCTTTATAGCGATGTCAATGCAGCATTAAAATAAGATTTTATGAATGTAAAAAGCCCGACTCTTCATGGAGCCGGGCTTTTTTTATATTCTGATTGAATCTCATCCCCATTCGGAGGGATACATTCTTCTTACAACTTCCAAGTCACTCCGTCCTTGGTATCTTTTATTTCAAAGCCGGCAGCAGCAAGTGCATCGCGTATTTGGTCGCTTGTTGACCAGTCTTTATTGTCCTTAGCTTTCTTGCGAAGTTCCAATACCATATCTACCACCTTGCCGAAAGCAGCCTCTCGTACATCGTTGTTAGAAGCGTGCTCATTCTTCAATCCTAGCAGTTCAAAGGCAAAGAGATTCATCGTGTCGGCCAATTCCGTAAGGTCTTTACCGCTGATTTGCGCTTTATGGTCGAGCAGAATGTTAATCAAATGACATGCTTCGAACAGATGACTGATAACCACTGGTGTCTGTAAATCGTCGTTCATGGCATCGTAGCACTGTTGGCGAAATCCTGCAACAAAGGCTTTTGTTGATGCATCACTCTCGTTTCCGGCCTGTACACGACTCAAATCTGCGATACCATTCATCAACTTATTGAGTCCTTTCTCACTGGCAATGAGCGCTTCGTTAGAGAAGTCTACCGTGCCACGATAGTGGGCTGAGAGGATGAAGAAGCGTATAGTCATGGGCGAGAAAGCCTTCTCCAGACTCTCATGATTGCCCGTGAAGAACTGTTCGAGCGTAATGAAGTTACCTAGACTCTTACCCATCTTCTGTCCATTGATGGTTATCATGTTGTTGTGCATCCAGTAATGTACCATTTGGTCGCCCTGACTAGCCACCGCTTGAGCAATCTCGCACTCGTGATGTGGGAATACCAAGTCCATTCCACCACCGTGAATATCGAAGTGTTCGCCTAGATATTTACGTCCCATAGCCGTACATTCGCAGTGCCAACCGGGGAAACCGTCGCCCCACGGACTCGGCCAACGCATGATATGTTCGGGTTGTGCTTTCTTCCACAAAGCAAAGTCCACCTGATTACGCTTCTCTCCCACGCCGTCAAGTTCGCGACTGTTGTTGATGACATCATCGAGGTTGCGCCCTGAAAGAATACCGTATTTATGGTCTTTGTTGTATTTCTCTATATCGAAATAGATAGAACCATTGCTTTCATAAGCATATCCATTGTTCAAGATCTCTTTTACCAGTTCTTCCTGTTCGATGATATGCCCGGTGGCATGCGGCTCGATACTGGGCGGAAGCACGTTGAGTGCATCCATCGCTTGGTGATAACGATTGGTATAATGCTGCGCTATCTCCATTGGTTCGAGCTGTTCCAGACGTGCTTTCTTCTCAATCTTGTCATCGCCTTCGTCGGCATCGTGTTCCAAGTGTCCCACATCGGTGATGTTACGCACGTAGCGTACCTTATAGCCGAGGTGCTTCAGATAGCGGAAAAGCAGGTCGAACGTGATGGCAGGACGAGCATGTCCCAAATGTGGGTCGCCATAAACGGTCGGTCCACACACATACATTCCCACGTTAGGAGCATGCAATGGCTTGAAAATCTCTTTCCTCCGAGAAAGAGTATTATAGATAAAAAACTTCTGTTCCATATTGTAATATTTAGCTTTTACAAAGGTAATGCAAATGAGCGCAATGAAAGTTCACTTTTAAATTGCCGAGTGTCGCTTAGCTTCTACAAAGGTAATGCAAACGCTAGAAATAGGAAAATAAAACACAAACGTTTTTCACAATTGTCCCGCCTCAACCTGTCTGACGATTCGTTCGGTCACTCTGTCCACGCCATCGCCATCGTATTGCTTCATCAGACTAGCACCGAAAGCCCACGCAAAAGCTTGCCAAAAGCCGGCACGAATAGGACCGAGAAAGGCTTGGATAAGGTTGTACGACGAGCTGTTGCATTCGCGATAGACTAGTTTTATCAAGAGTTTACCCTGTGTATACGAGAGTTTCTTCATGCGTGGCCCGTACTCTTCCTTCAAACTTTTCTCTACTATCTTCATGTGCGCGTCGCGGGCACGCTTGTTAGGGAGTGTTTCCAGATAGTCGCCTGTTTCGATAATGATACGGTTCACTTCCTTGGCTATGGGCAAAACCTTTTTCACATTGGCCACCAAGCGGTTGTAAGCTACGCGTTGACGTGCATTTGTAAACACCGGCACAGGGTACACATAGATATTGTTCAACTCTACATACTGGATGGAATCACCATCTTTCATCACCTTACCCACTTTCACCATCGGCACGAAAGTGGGATTGTCCATATCCACCACTCGATCTTCGGGATTGACACGAACTGCTCCATCGTTCTGTGCCAACGCCGAAATGTGGCACAAACAGATGAATATGCACAGTATGTTGATACGTAGTTTCATCGCAAAGCAAAAGTAGTTATATTTTCGGAATCGGTGAAATTTAGCCTGCTAATTTTCCTTTTACGCGCCATACAGCCCGGTCCTACAGTTGCATTTTAGGGAAAATCCTCTGCCAAATAGGCTTTTCTCCCTGTTCGCTTTGCCCATGATTACGTACATTTGCCTTAGAAACCAAACAATTAGAGACTTATGAAACATTACATTCTTTTATCATTATCGGCCCTCTTGTTATTGTGCACCATGCCGGTCAAGGCACAGTATTACCCTGACGGACGCCCCATTCCGCCACGTAAGCGTGCTGCTTATCCTGGCTTCAGTGAGGATTACAACGACAACTTCAATCGTTTCGATGGTGGTATCAAGGTAGGATGCGGACTTGGATTCCAAATGCTTTATTTAGAAGCGAGCTACGATGTCGGGTTAGCTAACGTCGGTAAAGACGACTTCGAAGATACGCATACCGGTACATTCAATCTTACTTTCGGTGTCAACTTCTAACGGTAAGCTTTTATTCTTACCTATTTCTTGTTTCCAGAAAGGAAGGGTGACTACACTAATTCATCACCTTTCCTTTCCATATACTCCTTCCTCTCCTTGGGAGAGGGGTGGGGTGAGGTTGCTGCAAGCTATTGGCAGCATTGCTGTCTGGGCTCAGCAATTTTGTTGCCACGTTGATGCAGCGATGCTGAAAAGACCTTGCAGTCGGTTAATAGACTGATAGATGGGTAAACAAGTAGACTTATTAGGAGTGAAGAATAGTGAGTTTTCAAGATTGATAGGAGCTTTTTGGGATTCTGACAGTCGTTTTTTCGTTGATAATGTGTACCTTCGTAGATTGTAAGTCGGTAAGACTTGTCAATCAAAAGAATCTATCATGTTCAGTAAAAATCGACAAACTAGTATTTCGCTCTTATATCTTGTTACGATACATGTGTTGGGATTGCTGTGTCTAAGTGCTTTCAGACTCATCGAGTTTTTGTTCTTACGCCATCTCTGTACGGGCGAAGCCAACCCGATGATAGCCTTTGTTCGCGGCCTATGGTTCGACAATGTCATCCTTTGTTATATCTCTTTGTTGCCTATTGTCTTCTTGTTGGGCAGTGCCATTGTGGGTTTTCGTCGTCGATGGACGTATCGGTCGGTCACCATTTGGTACGGTGTGTTGATGACATTGGCATTGGCTGTGTCAGCTGCCAATACTCCTTATTTCCAGTATTTCTCTAAGAATATCAACTCGTCTATTTTTGAATGGTTCTCTTATACGGGCACTACGGCCGGTATGTTGGTCGAAGAGAAGAGTTATCTCGTCCATATTGCGTTATTCTTTGTCGTTGCTGGTCTGTTTTGGTGGGCAGGGTTGAAGCTGGAGAAGTATTGGTATCAACGGTTACAAACGCTTCCTGTTTCGCGTATAGGCATCGTCTCATGCAGTTTACGTACCGTTGTGCTGCTGTTGGTCGGTGGACTTTGTGTTTTTGGCATACGTGGCCGGATAGGGTATAACCCTATTAAAATCAGTCAGGCTTATTACTGTAACGATGCTTTCCTCAATCAGTTGGGCATCAATCCGGCGTTTAATTTGCTTACAAGTGCACTGGACGACATGAGAAGTGAGAACCGAGAGTTGCATTTGATGCCTTATAATAAGGCCATTACGATAGCTCGTAACAGTTTGGGAATCGATGGTAAGGTGGATAGTACGCACGTTTTGCGTCGGTATGTCAAGGCTGATGGTGTTGTCAAGAAATACAATGTGGTTATTATTCTGATGGAGTCGATGTCGGCACCACTACTTGAATCGTTCGGTAACGGCCAACATCTCACACCCACGCTAGACTCGCTCTATCATCATTCGTTGACATTCAACCGCTTCTATAGTGCCGGAATCCACACGAACCACGGTATGACGGCAACGCTATATTCCTTTCCTGCGCTGATGTTTAGGAACCTGATGAAGGGTACGGTGACTCCCCGGCGCGACGGAATTCCCACGGTACTGAAGCGAGAGGGTTACCATAATATGTTTTTTATGACTCATGAGGCACAGTACGACAACATGAAAGCCTTCTTCTCTACCAACGGATATGATGAAATTTATTCGCAAGAGAACTATCCGAAGAGCGAGGTAGTGAACAGTTTCGGCGTGTCCGACCACTATTTGTTCCAGTATGCGCTGCCCGTTATCAACCGTCAGGCGGCTACGGGCAAACCCTTTATGGCGACGCTTCTCACTATTAGCAACCATCCACCTTATATTATTCCATCGTTCTTCAAGCCGCATACCAGCGAACCGGAGTCGCAAATAGTGGAGTATGCCGACTGGGCTGTTGGCGATTTCTTGCGTAAAGCGAGCCGGGAGGCATGGTATAAGAACACAATATTCGTCGTTTTGGCCGATCACGGTAAGATGGTTGGCATGGATAATAGTGAATTGCCAGAAAGCTACAACCATATTCCACTGATGATTTTCGGTGCGGACGTAAAGCCGCAAGTATATGATGGGCTAGGTATGCAAGTTGATGTAATGCCTACTTTGCTTGGTATGCTGAACATGAGTTATGCTTATGATGGCTTTGGTGTCAATCTTTTAAAGACGAAAAGAGACCATGTGTTCTATTCTGCCGATAACCAAATCGTGGGGAGAGATGCTTCGCGACGTTATGTCTATGCCCCGAAGATTCAGAAAAGTTTTTGTTATGACAGTCAGCAAAAGGCTGTGGCAAAGACCAAAGCCTATGAATCGCTCGAAGAATATGCCAAGGCTATGATTCAAACGGCGGAATATATCTACCGCCGAGGTGATGGTCGAAGATAACAAAAATCCCCCAATGCAGTGGGCAAAGGGGGATATGGGTGGAGCTTGATAGGCTTTCTTGTAAGTTGATGTCTATTTATAGGAATCCAAGATGAGGTGGCGGGCAAACTCCCAAACGACGATACCGGTAGTCACACTCACGTTGAGCGAATGCTTGGTACCAAACTGTGGAATCTCCAGACAGCTGTCGCAACGGTCGATAACAGCCTGAGCTACGCCCTTAACCTCGTTTCCGAAGACTACGGCATATTTGCCTTGACGGTCTAACGATAGGTCTTGTAATTTTACAGAACCCTCAACTTGCTCGATACCATATATATAATAGCCATCGCGGTGGAGGGCTTCGACGGCCTCAATCGCGCTAGGGAAGTATTTCCAATCCACACTGTCTTCACCGCCAAGAGCCGTTTTGTGAATCTCGGCATTGGGAGGTGTGGCCGTGATACCGCACAGATAGACTGCCTCTACACGGAAAGCGTCGCATGAACGAAACACACTTCCTACATTATACAGCGATCTTACGTCGTCGAGAACCACTATCAGAGGTAGCTTTTCGGCCTCTTTGAACTCGTCGACCGTGAGTCGTTGCATCTCTATCGTCTTGAGCTTGCGCATTTTACTGCTGTTCCTCCTTAGTTTTATAAGCCAATGCGTACATGCGAATCTGCTTAATCATTGAGAGCAAACCATTGCTACGGGTGGGCGAGAGATGCTCGCGCAGCCCGATACGGTCGATGAAATACAGGTCGGCATCGAGTATCTCGGTCGGTGTATGATTGCTTAATACGCGAATCAACAGGGCTATGATGCCTTTGACGATGAGCGCATCGCTGTCTGCTGTGAGCTTGATGAGCCCGTCTGTATAGTCGCATTGCACCCACACACGGCTTTGACAACCATTGATAAGGTTGCTTTCTGTTTTATATTGATTGTCTAATACTTCCAAATCATTGCCTAGGTCGATGAGCATTTGGTATCGATCCATCCAGTCGGTGAAGTCTTCAAACTCCGCAATGACTTCGTCTTGCAATTCGTTGATAGTCATATTTGTTTGCTAATATCCTTATTCTGTATATTTTATATGGCTCTTTTATGATGTTTTAGAGCATATAGAGTCACCCTTCTACCAGCTTAAACAGCTTGTCATTGGGGCGCACTTTGTCGGGTACGGGGATGGAAATACGCCATCCCTGTTCTGCTTTCTCTACGGGTTTCAGGTCATAACGTATCTCTGTAGCATCAAGATACATGGCTCCGGTAGTCGGTCCGGTGATGAGTAACTTGTCTCCTACGTTGAATGTAGTGGCTTCCACGGCAATCTCGGCTACCCCTATCTTTGCGAAGTGCTTGGTTACTTTGCCTACAAGTATTTTCTTCTGTGTGGCCTTGTTACCGTAATTCTTGGTCCATTCACCCATTGTCTGGCCTTGATAATAGCCATCCCAGAAGCCGCGGTTGAACACGGTTGCGAGTCGTTTGTCCCATTCGTCCTTCTTCTCTTCGGTGAAAGTGCCATCAAGAACGCTCTGTATGGCCTCTTTATAGCATTTTACTACGGTGTACACATATTCGGGGCCACGCGCACGTCCTTCGATTTTGAACACCCGAACACCCGCATCCATCATCTTATCTACGAAGCGTACGGTTTTCAAGTCCTTTGGACTCATGATGTATTTATTGTCTATCTCTAGCTGTTTTCCCGTTTCGTTGTCGGTTACAGTATACGAACGGCGGCATATTTGTACGCATTGGCCGCGGTTGGCTGAGCGATTTGCATCGTGAAGACTCATGTAACATTTGCCCGAAACAGCCATACATAGTGCACCATGACAGAACATTTCGATACGAACGGGCTTGCCTAGCGGACCGTAAATATTCTGTTCGACTATTTGTTCGTGGATGTATTTCACCTGTTCCATTTTCAGTTCGCGAGCCAATACCGATACGTCTGCAAACCGAGCATAGAACTTTAAAGCCTCCGTATTCGATATATTGAGTTGAGTAGACAGGTGAACTTCCTCGCCAATTTCATTACAATAGGCCATTACTGCTACGTCTGAAGCGATAACAGCCGATATTCCGGCCTCTTTGGCAGCGTCTATTATCTCGTGCATTGTGGCTATATCCTCGTCGTAGATGACTGTGTTTACCGTGAGATAGGTTTTGATACCGTGCTCATTACACGTTGCTGCAATCTCTCGTAAGTCGTCTATGGTGAAGTGATTGGCCGAATGTGAGCGCATGTTCAACTGTCCGATGCCGAAGTAAACGGAGTCTGTACCGGCCTGAATAGCTGCTGCGAGCGATTCTCGCGAGCCCACCGGAGCCATTATTTCATAATCTGATATATTCTTATCCATGCTGCAAAGGTACTGTAAATCAATGATAAATGAGCATTAATTTGCAGATAGTTGACTGTAAGAGGGGCTTGTAAAATCACATATAGAGATTGTATCTAGAAATAAGAAGAAATATTTGACTCTTATAAGTCTTTTGTGTATATTTGTAATAACTAATATATAAGTTATAAAATAAGAATATTAGGTATAGTAACTAATATATAAATTGTAATATATGTATATCTTTGAACCGATTTCAAGTGACGATATTCAGCGAAGACTATCAGAGTGTTGCAGGCTACGTAGGCTGGAAAAGAATATGTCACAAAAGGCTTTGTCCGACCTTAGTGGTGTACCTTTGTCTACCATACAGCGTTTTGAACATACCGGTGAGATCTCTTTGGGCAGTTTTGTAAAGATAGGTCGTGCCTTAGGGTATGCTCAGGAACTGATGGAAGTCATGTCTAAGCCCAAGTATAATAGCCTTGATGAGATGGTAAAGATCAACAAAAATAAAAGTAGAAAGAGAGGAACCGATGAGAAAGGTTGAATCTTTGAAAGTCATGTACCATCATATTCTTGTGGGAAGAATGACTATGGGGACGAATGGGACATGTTTGTTCCAATATGATAGAGAATGGCTTGACACCGGATTTTCCATCTCTCCCTTGAAACTTCCGCTTATACCAGAGTTGTTTGAAGCCGAACTTACACCGTTTGGTGGTAACTTTGGCGTGTTTGAGGATAGCATACCCGGTGGTTATGGAGAGTATATGTTGACCAAAGAGCTAAGAAAACATGGTGTCAACTACATGGAACTAGATCCATTACAGAAACTAAGTATCGTCGGTTCGTCCGGTATGGGAGCATTGTGCTATGTTCCTGACAATAAAATATCAATACCGGAAGACAGCATAGACCTTGACAAGATACAGCATGAGGCGCTAGAGGCGCTTTCTGAAAAGAGCGATAAGAATGCCGGAAGATTATATATGGCTAGTGGAAACTCCGGTGGTGTTCGCCCCAAAGTGTTGTTAAATGCAGACGGAATAAGTTGGATCGTGAAGTTTCGCCAAACATATGACCCTCTTGATGCGGGACTTATAGAATACATGTATAACAAAGCTGCGCAGAAAGCAGGAATCATTGTCCTACAATTTAGGTTATTCAATGGTCGCTACTTTGGTGAAGAACGTTTCGATATAGCCCCCAATGGAGATAGAATCCATATGGTTACGGCCAGTGGGCTTCTGAACGAGGGTATCAATCTGCCTAAAATGGATTACAATACACTCCTTGCTTTAACGGGATATATTACGCAGGATCATGTAGAAGTGGAACAACAATTCAGAAGGATGGTATTCAATTACTATTCAGAAAACTTCGATGACCATGTACGAAACTTCTCTTTCCTATATATAGATGGCAAATGGAAGCTATCACCTGCTTACGATATGACTCATGATAGTTCTTTGGGGACGCATGCAACAACGGTTGGTTATACCGATAGTCCTACCGATGAAGATTTAATCAATGCAGGAATGAGAATTCAAATACCTCAAAAAGTGTGTGAATCAATTATTGATGAGGTTAGACCCATTGGCAGAGAATTGGTAAAACGAATTAAGAATAAGGATTATGAGTTTCCTTTTCCGTAATTCGGACTATTGTTGTTGAAAGCAGTTCTAGCTTCTCAACCTCGCGAAAGGGTGAACTTAAACGCCACGCCTCCCTCTTCTAGGTTCTCTACGGTGATGGTTCCACCATGTATCATCACTGCATTTTTGACGATGGCGAGTCCCAATCCGGTGCCGCCGAGCTTTCTGCTGCGACCTTTATCCACCCTGTAGAATCGTTCAAAGATGCGAGATAGATGTTGCGGAGGGATGCCTACACCGTCGTCTTTGAATGTAAACGCATACTCATCCGGAGTTACTTCCACATGAAGCGTGATGCATTTACCCTCTCCGGCGTACGCAATGGCGTTGTCGGTGAGGTTTCGGAAGATGCTGTAGACAAGTGATTGGTCGCCACGGAAAGGCAGTTGTTGCGGTAGTTGGTTGTGGAACAGCATGTTCTTTTCCTGTCTTTCGAGTGCTGTCTCGTCTACAATGCCGCGTACTATTGTCGCAATGTCGAAGTCAACTGGCTGTTGTGGCCTGTTGTCTACATTGTCCATCTTGTTGAGCGTAGATATATCTACGAGCAAACTACCTAACCGTTGACTCTGCGCATAGCTTCGTTCGATGAACTGTTGTTTTATTTTTGCATCCATATCGGGGTTGGCTATGATGGTCTCCAAGTACCCTTGGATGGTGGCAGCAGGTGTTTTAAGTTCGTGCGCAATGTTCTGTGTGAGTTCCTTTCTCATGTTGGCTTGCTCCTCTTTACTACGCTGTAGCCGTTTATAAAGCTTGATGATGTACTCTGATATTTCCCCTAATTCGTCGTTGGAGAATTGTACCAAGTCTTCACTATCAAGACTTTCGTTGCGGTCGGCACGGCTTGCGAAGAGGCGTAACTTCGTCACATTGCGGCTCAATCGGTGGATAAAGCGATAGAGTACAAGCGTGATGACGATGAGTGCACAGAGCGATAGCCATAGATAGAGCATGTTATCGTCCAGTCCATCAAGCATGTTGTTGTCGTAAGGCAGTGCCGAACGAATGACAAGAGAGTCGCTTGGATAATATGTAGCCGAATAGAAATACTTGTGACCCAGCGTCTGGCTGTTGCGATTGATGTCGAAACCGCTTCCTTGGCGTAATGCTGTGGCCACCTCTCGACGATTCTTATGGTTGGGAATATGGGCATAGTCTTTCACCTCGTTGTCGAAGACTATGCGTCCCGATGGGCGTATCAATGTTACGCGCATGCCATTGATGCGGTGCGTATTGACGTATTTGGCAATGGCTGCCTCATTATTTTTCCCCGTCAACTCCAGTACTTCGTACATGCGGTCGTTGTAGTCTTGCAGTCGTAGGTTGATGAGTTCGGCTTTATGCCGGTTCTCTCCCACATGGTTCATGGATAATAAGAGCGCCACAACGAGCACAAAGACTGTGAGCACAAGTACAAACATGCGCTGCCCGATGGTTGTTCCTGTTGGTTTGTCTATGGATGGTTGCATCTTTTAATCTTCAAAACAATAACCGAATCCCTGCCGAGTGACGATGTGTTTGGCATAGATTCCAATCTTTTTACGAATACGTGTGATGTTCACATCCACCGTTCTGTCGAGCACCAATACGTCACTCGGCCATATCTTTGTGATGAGTTCTTGTCGGCTGAACACCCGTCCACGGTGCTTGAGAAGTAGGCTGAGCACGCCTAACTCGGTCTTAGTGAAAGGTATTTCCATACCGTCCAACTCCACTTTTTTGGCAGATAGATTGATGCGAAGGGTGTGATAGCTGATCAATTCGTCGGTGGGAGTCGCGGTAACGGCTGTTCGTCGTAGTACGGCTTTGACTCGAAGAATCATCTCGCGTACCGAAAAAGGTTTCGTGATGTAGTCGTCGGCACCGATGGTAAGTCCGGTTACGGCATCGTTCTCCGTGTCTTTGGCAGTGACGAAGATTATGGGTATGCGCCTCGTATCACTGTTTTGTTTGAGTCGTTTAGCCAGTGAGAAGCCCGAAATCTCTCCCATCATTACGTCTAGCATCATGAGGTCGTAGTCTGCAAGCGACTCTTTGGCCAGCACTTCTTCGGCCGAATAGGCTACATCTACGTTGAATCCCTCATTCTCAAGGTTGAATTGAAGGATTTTACATAGGTCGCGCTCGTCGTCGACCACAAGAATTCTCTGCTTCATCGTATCCATATTATATTGTATATATACCGGTTAGGAGAGGCTTGTTAGCCACTTTGCCATTTTTATTTCTTTTGTTTGTCCCCTCAATCAGCTCTACTTGTCTACTCGTTTACTTGTCTATTACTCGGCTGCAAAGCCTCTGCAACTTTGCTGCCTCGCCTTTTCAGCATTGCTGTCTGGCTTTTGCAGCGATGCTGCTGTGGCCTTGCAATAACCTCACCTCGGCTTTCTCTCAAGGAGCGGAAGATTATATTGAGTCGGCAACTTAATAAGTTGTTAGCCCAACGATGTTGCAAATATATCGAAAAATAACTGAATATGCCTTTTCTGCCGTGCTATTTATCATTTGTAACATGATTGTAATAAGGTTGCAAAGAATTGGAAACATGGGGCTACTACTTTTGCATCAAGAAATTATAAAATCGACTTATGGAATTGATTTATCTGATTATTATTGTCTTTCTGTTTTTGTTGGCATCCTTTGATTTATGGGTGGGTGTCAGCAACGATGCTGTAAACTTTCTCAATTCGGCCGTCGGTGCACGTGTGGCTCGCTATCGTACCATCATGATAGTAGCCTCGGTGGGTGTGCTGGCAGGTGCTTTGTTGAGCAATGGCATGATGGATATTGCCCGACACGGCATCATGAATCCGTCTAACTTCACCTTTCACGAGGTTATGACCATCTTATTAGCCGTGATGGTGACTGATGTTGTGATTCTCGACATGTTCAATAGTCTGGGCTTGCCCACCTCTACCACTGTGTCGATGGTGTTTGAATTGCTTGGTGGTACGTTTGTTATGGCTATCTTGAAGATGGTACATGGCAGTGAATTGCAGATATTCGACCTGTTGAATACCGAGAAAGCGCTGACCGTTATCATCGCTATCTTCGTGTCGGTGGCTGTCGCTTTTGTCTTCGGTTACATTGTTCAGTGGGTTTCGCGTTTGATATTCACCTTTAAATATCAAGAGAATCTGCGTTACACGGTGGCTATCTTTGGTGGCATTGCCGTTACGGCATTGTCGTATTTCGTGTTTGCAAAAGGATTGGGAGGGGCTTGGTTCATCGACCAACGTGTGGTGACTTTCATCAATACCCATATTCATACGCTTCTGATAGTGGTGTTTCTGGGGAGTATGGTGGTAATGGAGATATTGCATTTGTGCAAGGTCAACATCTTCAAATTCATCATCTTGGCCGGTACATTCGCGTTGGCCATGGCCTTTGCAGGCAACGACTTGGTGAACTTTATCGGTGTTCCGTTGGCTGGTCTCAGTTCGTTTCAAGACTATATGATGCATGGTGGTGGTGCCAACGACAGTTTTTTGATGGCGTCGTTACAGGGTTCGGCAAAGACTCCGATGCTCTATCTCGCAATAGCGGCGTTCATCATGATATTTTCGATGGTTACCTCGAAAAAGGCACGCAATGTGATTAAGACCAGTGTAGACCTTTCGAGACAGGACGAGGGCGATGAGATGTTCGGCACATCACGTGCTGCTCGCAGCATAGCTCGCTTGACACAGAACTATTCGGAGAACGTGGAACGCGTGATACCGCAGTCGGTCCGTCGATGGATAGATGGCAGATTTGACAATCAAGGTGTGGTGTTGGCTCCCGGAGTAGCCTTTGACGAGGTGCGTGCATCGGTGAATTTGGTGTTGGCGGCATTGCTTATCATCATCGGAACCAATCTGAAGCTACCCTTGTCTACCACTTATGTGACCTTTATGGTGGCTATGAGCTCGTCTTTGGCCGACCGTGCATGGGGACGGGAGAGTGCTGTGTTCCGTATCACGGGTATGCTTTCGGTGATTGGCGGATGGTTTGTGACGGCGGGAGTTGCCTTCCTTGGCTGTATGTTGGTGACGCTTGTGATGTTCTATGGAGGCATCGGTGCGATGATAGCCTTTATGGGATTGGTCATCTATCTGCTTATTAGAAGCAGCAAGAAGTTTAGCGACAGCGAGAAAGAGAATAAGGAAGACGAGTTGTTCAAGCTGATGATGCGCAGCAAAGACCCGGAGATAGTGTGGGATTTACTGGTGAAACATGTGAGTAGGATGCAAGCCGGTATGACCAACTTTGCCTTGGAGCAGTACACGCATATCTTTGATGGGTTGTCAAAACAAAAGATGAGCGAGCTAAGGAGTAGTCAAAGTGCACTTAAGAAAGAACAGGAAATGTTGAAAAAGTATCGAAAGAAGGAGATATTAGTGATGCATCTGGTGCCGCAGGAGTTGGCTTTGGAGCGCAATACGTGGTTCTATCTAGGTATCAATAGTGCACAGCAATACATCTATTGTCTGAAGCGTATGCTCGAACCAGTAAAGGAACATGTGGACAACAATTTCAATCCGTTGCCCCAAAGTTATATTGATGAATTCCAACCTGCATTGAACAGCATTCATCAACTGATGAAACAAACGGCCGGTTTTATCAGTACGGGTCGATATTATGGGTATCGCGACGTGATGGAAGAGGCCGACCGATGCAAGAACGAACTCTCCGTGTTGCGCCATAAGCACATAGACCGCATGCAGAAAGATAGGAATTCAAAGAATCTGCAAATCTCTATCGTCTACCTGAATCTTATCCAAGAGACACAGGAATTGCTAAGTGTGATGCGCCATCAGTTGAGAGCGACACGCAAATTCATCGGTGCGCCCGGCACATCTTACGCTCAAAACGAGCAAATGGATTAGAATTTCCATCGCATTTGCACGTCGATATCGGTCTGTGAGTGGCTGTCTATCTGCTGCAATCCGCTGGAAATGTGGTCTCGATCGGAATAGTTGGTGTGCCCGGCTTGGGCTATCAGCTGTAGACGAGAGGTGACATCGGCTTGCACATGAGCTACATAGCGCATGCCATGTCCATAGAATGAAGGGAAAGAAAAGGTGTAGAGAAGTCCCGGTTCGTAGGTATATACGCGGCTGATATAGCCGTCGGTGTGGAACCAAGCGACTTGTATGCCAGCCTTGAAGACTCCTAATTGGTAGTTAAAGTTATCTGTCAGCATCCAGCCTTTGGCTGTTTGCTGATTTTTTATATATGTAAAATCGGTCTGGATTCTATTCCTCCAATGGGTGGAAGTATAGGTGGCTGATAGTCGGGCACGGTGTTCGGTTTGGGGAATGAGCCTCGTTTTGTCCGCATTATCATATTGCTTGCGGTGCCAACGATAGCGGGCGTTGAGGCTAAGAGAGTGATAAAGATAGGTGGCTTGCACGAGATGGTCCCACGCGTAAGATGATTTAGAAACCCGATAGCGAGCCCATGGCATGGAAACATAGTCGCTATACCACATCAAACTGAGGTTTCTAAGGGGTGTCCAAGAGGCTCCAATGTAGTATCCACTCTCGTTTTGAACGTTGCCGGTCTCGCTAAAACTTGTTGCAAAGAGATTATGATAACGGTAGGAATAGAAACGTTGCAAGGCGATAAGAGTGAGGTTATCGCGGAGCTGATAGCTTATGGTATTGAGGGTAGCAAGGGCATGACAGTCGCCTGTAGCAGTTTCTCCGCTAATCATGAGTCGATGGTTTTGATAACCATAGTCTATGCCTAAATTGTAAAAACGGCGTCCGCGCGGTCGCCAACGTCGATATGTTAGGACGGTGTCGGGTCGCAGTTGGTGGTTGAAAGAGGTGTAGACACCCGATAATCCCATGTGGAATCCCTTATCACTCCAATACAAGCGTGCGCCCAAAGTGGCTTGCATGGCATTCCGACGACGGTTCATCTCGCTCTGGGTGCGATGATATCCGGTTTCAAGAATAGTGGCAATGGTGACGCTATCCTTGTTCATGGTAGCGTCGATGGGGCGATATGAGGCGAAAGCTGTCGCATAGGTATGCTTTGTAAGAGCTAGTCTGACGGCTGCTCCTTGCAGATAATTAGCCTCAAGGCGTGATGCATGGCCACAGATATGATCGGTGTTGCGGCCTAATGTAGCCAAAGTTCCCAGTTTACCGAAGCTGAAATCGTTGTTCATTACAAGTCCCATGCCGAATCGCAGACGGTATCTGCCCACGACAAGAGTATTGAGTAACCCCTTTGTTCTAACGAGAGCGTAGGCCGAATAGAAGTCGTAGCCACTGCTATTATGCCCTTTGAAGAAAGGTTCACCGGCATCTTTGGCGCCTATCAATCCTACCTTGAAGTACTGACCGTAGTTGAATGTGTAGCGCATCCAGTGTTTGAGAGGGTCGCCTAGATACCCTTTGTCATCGCCTTTGCGTTTGTATAGTGGGATGCGGGCATATCCTACGAGTTCGTGTTTACCATATTTGAGGATATTACGGAGGGTTGGGAAGCTGGTTTGCTCGATGGGTTTGACTTCTACGAAGCACTGGAGAAGTCGGCGACGGGGCGCATCCAGTGATTCAATCATGGCCAGTTCGTCCACGCTTTGCAATGGTGCGTACTGGTAAATATACGCCACTATCTCTTCAATCTGCTGTGCCGAGAGGAATGGGATGCGTTCTAAATCTTGTTGAGTAGCTGTGTTGAGGTTTATTTTGTGGGTTGCCAACTCGTTCAACACGTCGTAAGCCTCTTCCCACGAGCCCATTTCTACATCTTCTAAGGTGCCGATTTCATCGTAATAAGTCTTCCAATCATCGGCCATTTGTGCCTGTCCGGTAAGGAAATGAAGAGACAGGCATGCCATTAGAATGCCTTGTTTCCACATAGATATGAAGGTATTAGATAGTGAATATTCTGTTCTAAATATGCATGGGTGATTATTTCTGCATTCAAGTTAGAATTATCTATGAGCATCCATTCGTCTACAATGAGGTTATTCTGCTAACGTAAAGTCCAATTGTTTTTTCTCTATATTGGCCTTAGCTACCTGTATTTTGATGGCATCACCGAGTTGATACTTATGGTGACGACGCCGTCCTACGAGGCAGAAGTTGCGTTCATCGAAGTCATAGAAGTCGTCACCGAGGTCGCGCATAGGCACCATACCCTCGCAATGGTTCTCGTCTATCTCGGCATAAATGCCGTAACTGGTGATTCCACTGATATGTGCGTCGTACACATTACCCAACTTATCGGCCATAAATTCGACCATCTTGTACTTGATGGAGTCGCGCTCAGCATTCTGGGCTATCTGTTCCATGTCCGAACAGTGCTCGCAGAACTCCTCATAATGTTTCTCGTTGGCACTTCGTCCGCCTTCGGCATAGCGCGTCAAGAGGCGATGTACCATCGTATCGGGATAACGACGGATAGGCGAAGTGAAGTGTGTGTAGTAGTCGAATGCCAATCCGAAGTGCCCGATATTGTGCACGCTGTACTTCGCTTTCATCATGGCGCGTAGAGCAACGGTCTGTATGAGCTTGCCTTCGGGTTTGCTTTCTACCTCGTCCATGAGCTTGTTTAGGCTGCGGGCAGCAGCTCCTTTGGTGCTACTACTCTTGAGACGATAGCCGAATTTTACGATAAATTCGCGCAATACCTCCAACTTCTGTGGGTCGGGATTGTCGTGGATACGATAGGGGAGCGTCTTGGCTTTGGCTCCTTTCTTTACCTTTCCGATGCTTTCGGCCACCGTCCTGTTGGCTAATAACATAAATTCTTCGATGAGTTTGTTGGCATCGTGCGAGCGTTTGAAGTAACATTTCGTAGGTGTACCCTTCTCGTCGATGTCGAAATGCAACTCCTCTCGGTCGAATTTCACGGCTCCGTTTTTGAAGCGGGCAGCCCTTAACTTCTTGGCCAATCGGTCTAACATGATGAGATTGTCGGCATTTTCGCCCTTGTATCCTCCCTTAGGTGCTTTCGGAGCAGGCTCCCCTGTGCCGTCGACCACGCCGTTGGCTTCCAGCAATTCCTGCACCTCTTCGTAGGCGTAGCGGCGATTGCTGCGGATGATGGTGTGTACTACGCGATGCGTTTTCACGTCGCCTTCCTCGTCCATATTAAAGATAACGCTGTAAGCCAACTTGTCTTCATCGGGTCGAAGCGAACAGATGAAGTTGCACAGGCGTTCCGGCAACATGGGGATTGTGCGGTCTACGAGATACACGGAAGTCGCTCTCTTGTAGGCTTCCTTATCGATAATGGAGCCTTCGGTGACGTAGTGAGACACGTCGGCAATGTGTACACCTACCTGCCAAAGCCCCTTGTCTAGCTTTTTGATGCTTAGTGCGTCGTCGAAATCCTTTGCATCCTTGGGGTCAATGGTGCATGTGAATACGTCGCGGAAGTCTTCCCGCTCTCGTTCATCTTGCTCCGTTATCTCGCCGCTAATCTTCTCTGCTGCCTCTTCCACGGCTTTCGGATACTTATAGGGCAGGCCGTATTGCGAGAGAATGGTATTCATCTCCGTGTCGTTATCGCCTGATTGGCCGAGCACATCAATCACTTCGCCCACTAGATTCTTATGTTCTGCGTCGGGCCACTGTTTGATTTTAACGATGGCTTTGTCGTTGGTTTTGCCCCCTTTGAGTTTACGTTTGGGGATGATAATATCTCGAACGAAGAGGTTTTCCTGCGTTATGAGGAAAGCCAAATCTTTCTCTACGCGCAGTTTCCCCACCACGGTATCTTTCTTACGACTGATGATTTCAATCACCTGTGCTTCTTTGATGTGGTTTGCCCGACGTGCCATGATAGACACTTTTACGCGGTCTCCGTTGAGTGCCGACATGGAATTGCGCTCCGAAACAAAGATGGGGAGCGAGCCGTCATCGGGGATAAACGAGTTCTTACCATTCGATTTGCGCACGAACGTACCCTCTTGAACCTGTCCTTTGAGATTGAGTTTGTATGAATTATCCGATACACGCGTCAGATAATCTTCCCATGCCAAACTCTCCAAAATATCTATAGCAAGCATCTTCAGTGGGTGGGTATCCAACCGCAGGATGCGAAATATCTCTTTAAAACTTAATGTCTTCTCAGGCTGAGAAGAAAACAGACCTATCAACTTTTCCGATAGTTGATTTTTTGTCATGCGTTTACCGCCTTTTTTACCTTTTCCCATATCGTGATGAGTTTTATGTTCTGATGGTAAAGTTATAAAATATTTTCGACACGGTATCGTAATATCGATGAATTAATTATGAAAAGATGAAAACACCGGGATTATCGGTTGGTATAGTGATGGTTGCTATATTGGCTTTACAAAGACGATGTGTACATCGCTTTCCATGATTGATTTGCTAATAATTTGTGCTTATTTTGCTTGTGAGATGGAAGACTTTTCGTCTCTACTGTTCTTCTCTTTTCACTCCTAACTCATCACTTCTCACTCTAAATTTGTCTACTTGTCCACTCGTTAACTCGTCTACCATCAAATTGCAAAGCCCCCGCAGCACTGCTGCCTAGGTCTTTCAGCATTGTTGTTTAGGCTTTGCAGTATCGCTGCTAAGCCATTGCAGTGGATCAAGGGTGAATAGTGAGGAATATGGAATGGTATATTTCTGAATCAATTATACCATCGAATAAGGTTCTTTGCGCGTATATTTTGTTATCTTTGTAAGTGGCTTTGTTGCCGGAAAGTGTGTTTGGTATTGAGCCAAAGACGGTTTGTAAGGCGGTGTATATACTGTCTCTATATTCCGGCATATAATAAATAGATACTTAATGACCGAAATATGGCAGGGAAAAAAGTTGCTGTGGATATTGTAAAGGCGTATGTGCGCTATCTGAAACTGGAGCGAGGGTATTCGGGAAATACCATCGCGGCTTATCAGCACGACCTTCAATGGTTGATAGACTATGCACGGGCGGAGGATTTACAATTGACGGAAATGAAGTTGGAGAATCTGGAAAACTTCACGGCTTTCCTGCACGACCGAGCCATTTCGGCCAAGTCGCAGGCGCGAATCCTTAGCGGTATCCGTTCTTTCTATCGTTTTTTGGTGCTGGACGATTATATAGATGCCGACCCTACGGAATTGTTAGAGTCACCACAGATAGGTAAACATCTGCCCGAAGTGTTGTCTACGGAAGAGGTGGATATGCTGGAAGGCAGCATCGACCTGTCGAAACTGGAAGGGCAACGCAACAAGGCTATCATCGAAGTGTTGTTCTCTTGTGGGCTGCGTGTATCGGAACTCGTCACATTGAAGTTGTCGCAACTCTACTTGGAAGAAGGGTATGTGCGCGTATTAGGTAAAGGGAATAAGGAAAGACTGGTGCCCATATCGGGTAAAGCCGTCAAAGAACTGCAGCTATGGTTTTACGACCGCAACCTGATGACGATAAAACCGGGTGAAGAAGACTATGTGTTCTTGAATCGACGAGGCGCCCATCTTACGCGAACGATGATTCTTATCATGATCAAGCGGCAAGCCGATGAGGCCGGAATTAAGAAAACCATCTCGCCACATACGCTTCGTCATAGTTTTGCCACGGCACTTTTAAAGGGTGGAGCCGACCTGCGTGCCATCCAAGCCATGCTGGGGCATGAGGATATTGGTACTACGGAGATTTACACCCATATCGACACTACCACGCTACGCGAGGAAATCTTGCATCATCATCCGCGCAATATGAAGTATCATGAAGAGTCATGAAAGAGGAATAAGACAGTAAAAGGGCAACCATCATGAAGATGATTGCCCTTCTTATTTCTTGATGAAATCTGCTGAGATTACTTGTTTACAGCATCAGCGAGTTCAGCACCAGCCTTGAACTTAGCAACTTTCTTAGCTGCGATAGTAATGTTCTGCTTGGTAGCTGGGTTGATACCCTGACGAGCAGGACGCTCGTTAACACTAAATGTACCAAAACCTACGAGCTGAATTTTATCACCTGCAACGAGTGCACCCTTGATAGTTTCTACAGTAGCTTCCAATGCTTTCTTCGCATCAACCTTTGTCAAACCAGCTTTAGCTGCAATCTGATCGATCAATTCTGTCTTATTCATAATTCAGTTTTTTATTAAATGATAATTTATAAATATTCCGTTTATACATGGCAAATATAGGAGAAACCTTTCATAAATCAAACAAAAAGGCGAAAAATATTTCGCTTTTTTTGAAAAATTGTGTAAAAAGGCCTGTTAATAGGCCTTTTCGATAATCTTTTATCCTATTTTTTACTTGTAAAGTCCACTGTTGTGAAAAGGCCGAATTACAGTTTATCTCCGTAGCAGAGGTCGCCTGCATCACCGAATCCGGGTACTATATACTTATATTCGTTCAAGCCCGGATCGATGGCTGCGCACCAAATGGTGGTTTTGTCTTCGGGGAATGTGTTGCGGATGTGCTCAATGCCTTCGGGGGTAGCTATGACACAAGCCACATGAATGCGCTTCGGTGTACCCTTGGTGAGGAATGCTTTGTAGCCCAATTCCATGCTACCACCGGTGGCAAGCATCGGGTCGGCGATGATAAGGCACTTCTCGTCGATGCTGGGAGTTGCTAGATATTCTACGTGGATGCCCACTTGTTTGTGCTCGCTGTCGGTATATTCGCGATAAGCACTGACGAAAGCATTGCCCGCATGGTCGAAGATGTTGAGGAAACCATTGTGGAACGGCAAGCCTGCACGGAATATAGTGGCCAGTACGATCTTGTCGGTGGGGACGTTGATACGTGAAATGCCGAGGGGAGTGGCAATGTCTTTAGCCTCGTAGTTCAATGTCTTGGAGATTTCAAAAGCTTCAAATTCTCCGATACGCATGATGTTGTTGCGGAAGAGCAGACGATTTTTCTGATATTCAACATCGCGAATCTCGGCCATGTACTGGTTGATGATACTGTTTTTGTCTGAAAAGTTAATAATTTCCATAAGGCTTGTGTTTTTGCTTGCAAAATTATGAAAAATCACCCGATTATGTCACGTCGGAATAGCAAAAGTAAACAGTAGGCAAAGGATTTTAGTATCTTTAACCAAATCGGCAAAAGCGGTTGACGATTTTTTGTGGCTGCAAATTGCTGTATTGGTGTTTTTTTTGTTATCTTTGCGCACGGTATTTAAGATAATTGCCACATCTGAATGCAGATATTTTTTTCAACTTAAAATACATTTTATATAATGGCAAAGTTTGACAAGAGCGTACTTGAAAAGTACGGTATTACAGGTACAACGGAAGTTGTTTACAATCCTTCTTACGAAACATTGTTCGAAGAAGAGACAAAAGAAGGTCTCGTAGGTTTTGAAAAAGGTCAGGAAACAGAGCTTGGCGCGGTTAACGTGATGACAGGTATCTATACTGGTCGCTCTCCTAAGGATAAGTTTATCGTAGATGATGAAAACTCTCACGACACTGTATGGTGGACATCTGAGGAGTACAAGAACGACAACCACCCTGCTACAAAAGAAGCATGGGCTGTGGTAAAGGAACTTGCTAAGAAAGAACTTTCTAACAAGCGTCTGTTCGTTGTAGACGGTTTCTGCGGTGCTAACAAGGATACTCGCATGAAGGTTCGTTTCATTGTTGAGGTTGCTTGGCAGGCTCACTTTGTAACAAACATGTTCATCCGTCCTGTAAATCAGGAAGAGTTGGATCAGGAACCAGACTTCATCGTTTATAACGCTTCTAAGGCTAAGGTTGAAAACTACAAGGAATTGGGTCTGAACTCAGAGACTGCTGTTGTCTTCAACGTAACAAGCAAGGAGCAGGTTATTTTGAATACATGGTACGGTGGTGAAATGAAGAAGGGTATGTTCTCTATGATGAACTACTTCTTGCCATTGAAGGGTATGGCTTCTATGCACTGCTCTGCTAACACAGATATGAACGGTGAGAACACAGCAATCTTCTTCGGTCTGTCTGGTACAGGTAAGACTACATTGTCTACCGATCCGAAGCGTCTCCTTATCGGTGATGACGAGCACGGATGGGATGACAACGGTGTATTCAACTTTGAAGGTGGTTGCTACGCTAAGGTTATCAACCTTGATAAGGAAAGCGAACCCGATATCTTCAACGCTATCCGTCGTAACGCATTGTTGGAGAACGTAACAGTAGACGCTAACGGTAAGATTGACTTCGCAGATAAGAGCACTACCGAGAATACTCGTGTATCTTATCCTATCAATCACATCAATAACATCGTTCGTCCTGTATCTTCTGCTCCTGCAGCTAAGCAAGTTATCTTCTTGTCAGCAGATGCATTCGGTGTATTGCCTCCAGTATCTATCTTGACTCCTGAGCAGACACAGTACTACTTCTTGTCTGGTTTCACAGCTAAGTTGGCAGGTACAGAGCGTGGTATCACAGAGCCTACTCCTACATTCTCTGCTTGCTTCGGTCAGGCTTTCTTGGAGTTGCATCCTACAAAGTATGCTGAAGAGTTGGTTAAGAAGATGGAGAAGAACGGTGCTAAGGCTTACCTCGTTAACACAGGTTGGAACGGTACCGGCAAGCGTATCTCTATCCGCGATACACGTGGTATCATCGATGGAATCTTGAGTGGTGCTATCAATGAGGCTCCTACAAAGCAGATTCCTTTCTTCGACTTCACTGTTCCTACACAGCTCGAAGGTGTTGACACCGGTATCCTCGATCCTCGCGATACTTACGCTGACGCAGCTCAGTGGGAAGAGAAAGCTAAGGATTTGGCTGCTCGTTTCATTAAGAACTTCAAGAAGTACGAAGGTAACGAGGCTGGTAAGGCTTTGGTTGCTGCTGGTCCTCAGCTGTAATTTCGTAATTCACGATTATAAAGAGGCGCTCTCCTGCACAGGGAGAGTGCCTCTTTCCGTAAATATGACTGCCGACCGAAACCTACGTAAAATCATCCACGTAGACATGGATGCCTTCTATGCCTCTGTGGAGCAACGCGACGACCCCTCGTTGCGTGGGAAGCCTATTGCCGTAGGATTTGATGGTGAGCGCAGTGTGTTGACTACGGCCAGTTATGAGGCTCGCCAGTTTGGCGTACATTCGGCCATGCCTACTTCTAAGGCTAAACGACTATGTCCTGAATTGATACTTGTACCAGTAAACTTTGAGAAGTATCGTGCCGTGTCGAGTAAGGTTCATGCTATTTTGCAGGATTACACAGACGTCATAGAGCCCCTTTCGCTTGATGAAGCTTTCTTGGATGTCTCTAATAATAAAATAGGTGTAGAGTTCGCTGTTGACATCGCACGTGAGATACGTCGGCGTATCAAAGAAGAACTGCATTTGACCGCTTCTGCCGGAGTTTCTTACAATAAACTGCTGGCCAAGATAGCATCCGATTATCGAAAACCCGACGGATTGACCGTGATTCATCCCAGTCGTGCACTCGATTTCTTGTCGCGTCTGCCTGTGGAAGACTTTTGGGGAGTCGGAGCTAAGACGGCTGAAAAGATGCATGGTCTCGGTATATTCACAGGTTTGCAACTACGACAATGTTCACAAGAGATGTTGATACGCCATTTTGGAAAGATGGGTGGCATCTTTTACCAGTTTACGCGGGGTGTAGATGACCGTCCGGTGGAAGCTCATTACATCAGGAAATCACTAGGCTGCGAACGTACTTTTCTAAAGGATTTGTCGCAACATTCATCGTTTGTCATTGAACTTTATCATTTGACGGAAGAATTGGTAGGCCGTATTGCGAAGGAAAATTTTAGGGGAACGACCCTAACCTTGAAGGCAAAGTATAGTGATTTTACGCAGGTAACACGCAGTGTGACGCGTCGGAAGCCTTTTATATCTAAAGATGAGATACTACCAGTGGCCAAACAGCTCATCGCACAGATAGAAGCCGAAAATCATGAAATACGTTTGTTGGGGCTGTCGGTGTCGCATTCGCATTTGGAAGATGATATGGGAAAGGCAGAATGGACAGAACTTGACATTCCATTTCCGGAGTGGATGAATGAAAAAAGATGAGTATGTAGATTTCGAGATTGATGTAAATCAAGGAAAATGGATTGAGGTTGAAGAAATATAGACAAAAATTCGAGGATGAAGAATGAGCCTTATACCTTTGCGACTTCTTTTGTAAAAGGATATTATTACGCAAAAAATAATTAGATAAGGCAGTGGATTGGTTGTCTAAAATAGGAGTAGTATTCATGGATATGGAAACGGTATCGTTGCTTGGTGGCGTGCTGTTTTTAACGATTCTCAGTGTTATTGCACTGAGACATACGAATGTACACTAGTAAATTATAAATAATTGTTACAGCGAAGATTGTATTTTATCTCTTGATATTAAACACTAAACAAACTTTAAAATAATGGACTTATTCATTATTTTACATAATAAAGAGTATAAAAGTTGGCCTAATTAAGGATTTCTACTTAAATTTGCAGCTAAAATAATATTTTCAATTTGAATGAAGGGGAAGTTATTATCCACTGCAGTGCTGTTGTTGTCGGCAATAAGTCTGCTTACTTCTTGTCTGGGCAATAATGACGAGAAAACAACTTACTATGGGGAAACGGCCATTACGTCCTTCAAGCTTGGGACATTAAAGAGAACCATACATACTAAGAATTCTGCTGGAAAAGATAGCGTTTACACTACAACGATAGATTGTAGTGGCTATTCTTTCTATATAGATCAAATCAATAATCGGATTTATAACCCGGATTCGTTGCCAAAAGGTGTCGATGTGGGTAAGGTGATATGTACGATTGCTGCGAAGAACGGTGGTGTAATTCTCTTGAAAGATAATGATTCTGACAGTTTGTTTTATTACAATACCTCGGATTCCATCAATTTTAAGCAGGCTCGTGAATTCCGTGTGATGTCTGCCGTGAACAGTTCTGAGACAGCTACACGTTCTTATCTCATTGACGTGAATGTGCATAAGGAAGTGGCTGATTCTTTCTCTTGGAACAATCTAGCAACCAATAATCCTCAGATCGCCGCATTGACAGCCATGCGCGGTTATGCGCTTGGAGGCTTCGTCTATGTGGTTGGAAACAAGGGAGCAGGCGTAGAGGTGTATCGTACAGCTGAAAGCGATGGCGCCACATGGTCTGCCGTAACACCTAATATTGCATTGTCTACTGAGGCATATAAGAATATTGCCATTCAAGATGGTACGGCTTATCTGCTCAACGATGGTGCTATCTATACATCGTCTGATTTCAAGACATGGCAGAAAGGTGCTTCGGCAGCTACAATCAAGCAATTATTGGGTTCTGGAACCAAGAAACTCTATGCGCTAACAACGACCAGTGGTTTGGCTGCGTCTGTAGATAAAGGTGCCACTTGGATTGTTGAGAAGTTGGATAATGATGCAGCGTTATTACCGACAGAAGATGTTAGCTTTGTTTGTCGACATGGGTCTGCAGGCGATGCTGTCGATTATTTGACGATTATTGGCAATCGTGCGGATTCTTATTCGAAAGATTCTACAGCGATGGTATGGGGTAAAGTAGAGGAACTCTCTGCCGGTGGCAAGACGCAGGCATGGACTTATTATCCTATAGCCCGCTCGGATAGATATAAAGCACAGCGCTTGACTAATTTGCAGGCAGTGCTCTATGGAAATGGTATGAGAGCCATTGGAGGTTCCGGTCGTGGAGCTAGTAAGGGCAAGGCTTTTGCCCAAGTGTATACAAGTGAGGACGGTGGATTGCATTGGCCTAAGGATACTGTTGTCACAATGCCTACGGGATTCTCTTCCAGCGAAACCTCGTTTGCGTTGGTGACAGACTCTCAACACCGCTTATGGATTATCTGTGGCGGTACAGGACAGGTGTGGAAGGGGTTGCTCTCCGGCTTGGCTTGGAAGAAGGAAGATACAATCTTTCAATAAAAATAAGAGCATTGCCCGTGAATAAAGGCTTTGGTGTGAATAGAAAGGTAGGTAATAGTGTGCGAATAGGATTGTTGGCATGCTTATTAGTCTTTACTGTCACACCGCTACATGCCCAAGATGATGACGAGTATCGTATGGAAATCGGTGCCGGATTAGGGCTTGATGGCTATCTTGGTGATTTCAATGGAAATCTGACGAAAGATTTACGGCCGATGATGGCGGTGATATTGCGACGCAATTTGAATCCTTATATGGGTTTACGATTGTCGGGTATGTTTGGAAAGTTAAAAGGTTCGTCGGCCGATGTAGACACCTATTATCCTGCTTATGCCAGTATTCCCCATCAATTTAGTCGTTCTTTGGTAGATATAGGCCTCACTTATGAATATAATTTCTGGTCGTATGGCACTGGGCGCGATTACCGTGGAGCCAAAAGATTGACCCCCTATGTGGGTATAGGTGTTGGCGGTACGTTCGTGTCGGGTAATGGTAACGATTTTACTTTCAATTTCCCGATAGGGCTAGGTCTTAAATATAAGGTGGCCGACCGATTGAATTTGGGGTTGGAATGGATGATGCATTTCGGTACGAGCGATATGTTGGATGGGGTGAAAGACCCTTATGCGATAGCTAGTTCCGGCTTGTTTAAGAATACTGATAGCTATTCGACGTGCATGTTGACACTGGCTTATAGTTTTATGCCGAAGTGCAAGACGTGTAATAAAGATTATTGACGATATGACAGAGCAATTAGATATGAATCGCATTCCGCAACACGTGGCTATCATCATGGATGGTAACGGGCGTTGGGCTGCAGAGCGTGGCAAGGAACGCAGCTTTGGTCATCAGGCTGGGGTGGATACGGTACGTCGTATTACATCAGAGTGTGTGCGCCTAGGTGTGAAATATTTGACGCTATATACATTCTCTACAGAAAACTGGAATCGACCTACTGATGAGATTTCTGCCTTGATGGGCTTGGTGTTGTCTTCGTTGGAAGATGAAATTTTCATGAAGAACAATGTTAGATTCCAAGTTATTGGCGATATAGAACGTCTTCCAGAGGTGGTACAAGAAAAGCTGAGAGAGACCGAAAGTCATACCTCTGATAATGATGCCATGACCATGGTGGTGGCTTTGAGTTACTCTTCGCGTTGGGAAATCACAAAAGCTTTGCGTGATATGATAAGCGAAGGTGTTAAACCGGAAGATGTGACAGAGGCGTTTGTCACTGCTCATTTGGAGACGAAAGATATGCCTGATCCCGAATTACTCATCCGTACTGGCGGTGAATTGCGCATCTCTAATTATCTGCTTTGGCAGATTGCTTATTCTGAACTCTATTTCTGTGATACCTATTGGCCCGATTTCGGTGAAGAAGATCTACGACGTGCCATTCTCAGTTATCAGAGTAGACAGCGCAGATTCGGTAAGACAGAGGAGCAAGTAGAAAACGAACAGAATTCAAAATAAGAATATCTATACACCACAGAATATAAAGACGAAAGAAATTTTCCGAATGATGAATTATATAAATAAGGTGTTGATAGCCTTGGCGGTGTTTACATACAGCCTCGGTATAGAAGCGCAAGATAAAATAGTAAATCCTGATATCTCGTATGCAGGCAATCCTCGTACGTGTATTCTGGGGGGTATCAATGTCTCAGGAGTGGAGAACTATGAAGATTATATGCTGACAGGTATCTCCGGATTGAGCGTTGGACAAGAGATAAGTGTGCCGGGAAGCGAAATCACAGAGGCTGTGAAGCGTTACTGGAAACATGGTCTTTTCTCTGATGTAAAGGTGTCTGCCGACTCTATCGTTGGTCGTAAGGTGTACTTGCACTTCTATCTAAAGACTCGTCCTCGTGTTTCTACCATCAATTACTCTGGCTTGAAGAAGAGTGAGCGTGAGGATATGGAACAGAAACTCGGCTTATTGAAGGGGTCACAGATTACACCGAATATGATTGACCGTGCCAAGATATTGGCCAAGAAATACTTTGATGATAAAGGCTTTAAGAACGCGGAGATAGAGATAAATCAGCGCGAAGACGTGGCAAACAAGAATCAAGTGATTCTTGATGTCAATGTTGATAAGAAAGAGAAGATGAAGGTTCGTAGGATTATCATCGATGGAAACGAGAAACTTTCAGACTCTAAGATAAAAGGTGGATTCCTTAAGAAAGGTGCTTTTTCGAAGATTCATGAGGCTGGAACACTTGGTGGATTTTTGAAAGCAAAGAAGTTTACGCCAGAGCGTTATGCTGAAGACAAGAAGAAGCTTATTGAGAAATATAATGAACTGGGTTATCGTGATGCCACTATTGTGAAGGATAGCGTATGGAATAATGACGATAAACATGTCAATATATATATAAAGGTAGACGAAGGACAGAAGTATTATCTGCGCAATATCACATGGGCTGGTAACACTGTTTACTCTACTGACTATCTGAGTGCGTTGCTTGGTATGCAGAAAGGGGATGTTTACAACCAAAAGCAATTGAGCAAACGCTTGTCTGAAGATGAGGATGCTGTGGGCAATAGCTACTGGAATAATGGTTATTTGTTCTACAATTTGAATCCTACAGAGGTTAATATTGTTGGCGACTCCATTGATTTGGAGATGCGTATTGTGGAAGGACCGCAGGCTCATATCGATCATGTGCGAATCAATGGTAACGACCGTTTATATGAAAATGTAGTTCGTCGTGAGTTGCGTACCAAACCCGGAGACCTATTCTCTAAGGAAGCTTTGCAGCGTTCAGCACGTGAATTGGGCTCTATGGGACACTTCGACCCAGAAAAAGTGAATCCGGATGTGAAGCCAAACTATGAGAATGGAACGGTAGACATTAACTGGAACTTGGCTCAGAAGAGTAATGACCAGATTGAATTCTCACTCGGTTATGGACAAACGGGTGTCATTGGGCGAGTTGGATTGAAGTTGAATAACTTCTCTATAGCCAACTTATTCAATAAGAATAGAGAGCATCGTGGTATTATGCCTATCGGTGATGGTGAGACATTGTCATTGGGTGCACAGACCAATGGTACTTACTATCAATCGTATAATGCCAGTTATTCAACTAACTGGTTGGGTGGAAAGCGCCCCATTCAGTTCTCTGTGAGTGCTTATTACAGTAAGCAGACTGACGTATCAAGCAGTTATTATAATAGTGGATATATGAACAACTATTATAATTCCATCTATGGTATGGGTAACAGCTATTATAACAACTATGAGAACTACTATGATCCAGACAAGTATGTGAAGTTGTTAGGTGTCAGTGTAGGGTGGGGTAAACGTCTACGTTGGCCCGATGACTATTTCATGTTGTCTATGCAGTTGTCTTACCAGCGCTATATTTTGAAGAATTGGAATTACTTCTTGATGACGAATGGCTCTGCTAATAATATCAACTTGAACCTTTCGTTGAGTCGAGTATCTACCGATAACCAACTCTTCCCACGTCGTGGTTCTGAGTTTATGGCCTCTGTTACTTTGACTCCGCCTTGGAGTGCATGGGATGGTAAGGACTATAAGAACCTTGCAACAGATAGACAATCGGCCACTTACTCACAAGAACAACAAGAGAAGTTCCACTGGATAGAGTATCATAAGTGGAAGTTTAAGGCTAAGACCTATACGGCTCTTTCAGGTGGTCAGAAGTGTTTTGTGTTGATGACCCGTGTAGAAATGGGTATCTTAGGTAGCTATAACAAGTATAAGAAGAGTCCGTTCGAGACCTATTATATGGGTGGTGACGGTATGAGTGGATATTCTACCGGCTATGCGGAAGAGACTATTGGATTGCGTGGTTATGAGAATGGCTCGCTCACATCGCAAGGTGAGGGTTATGCTTACGACCGTTTCTCGCTGGAACTTCGCTATCCATTCCTCCTTGGTAATACTACAATCTACGGTCTTACCTTCGTAGAAGCAGGTAATGCTTGGACATCTGTGAAGAATTTCAACCCATTCGACATGAAGCGTAGTGCCGGTGTTGGTGTTCGTCTCTTCTTGCCTATGGTTGGTCTGATGGGTATTGACTGGGCTTACGGATTTGATAAGGTGTTTGGAACAAAGGGTGGAAGCCAGTTCCACTTCATCTTAGGACAAGAGTTCTAGAATTAAATGATAATGAAATGAAGAAATTGTTGATGATATGCCTGATGGCTCTAGTGGGGCTTACGGCAAATGCGCAGAAGTTTGCGTTGATGGATATGGAATATGTGTTGAAGCATATTCCGGCCTATGAGCGTGCCAATGAGCAACTCAATCAAGTGAGCAAGAAGTGGCAGGCAGAAGTAGAAGCCCTGAATACGGAAGCCAGCACGATGTATAAGAATTATCAGAACGAGGTGGTCTTCCTCTCTAAGGAGCAGAAGAAAGCCAAGCAAGATCAGATCATGCAGAAAGAGAAAGCAGCAGCTGACCTCAAGAAGAAATATTTCGGACCGGAAGGTGAACTCTTTAAAAAGCGTGAGAGTTTGATGACACCTATCCAAGATGAAATCTATGCAGCTGTGAAGGAGATCTCAGAATTGCGTGGTTACAGTCTTGTCTTGGATCGTGCTAGCGATACAGCCATCATCTTTGGTAGTCCACGTATTGACATTTCTACCGAGATACTACAAAAACTGGGATATGAATAGAGTGAAGAGTTAGGAGTGAGAAGTGATGAATTATGGGCATTTTGCTTAACTCTATCACTCCAATTTACTCCTTAACTCCCATGATAGAAATAGAATTAATAATTAAATAAACTTTAGAAACGATGAAGAAGATTATTTTGATGTTGATGCTTTTTGCACCATTGTCAATGTTTGCACAGAAGTTTGGCCACCTGAATGCTCAGGAAGTAATGGCTAGCATGCCTGAGTTTATCAAGGCTCGTGGTGAGATGGAAGCTACTGCAAAGCAGTACGAGAACGACTTGAAGGCTATGCAGGACGAGTTGACTCGCAAGTCTCAGGACTATGACAAGAATAAGAGTACGATGAATGCTACCAAACAACAGGAGACAGAGACCGAATTACAGACTATGTATCAGAAGATACAGCAGACTTATCAGGACAATCAACAGGCTCTTCAGAAAGCTCAGCAAGAGAAAATGACTCCTATCACAACCAAACTTGTCAACGCTATCAAAGCAGTTGGTAAGACCGGTGGCTATGTTTACATCATGGATGTGAGCGCAGGTATCCCTTATATCAGCGATACATTGAGCAAGGATGTTACTTCAGAGGTAAAGGCTCAGCTCTCTAAGACTAAGTAATACAAGTTGTTTATATCATATAGGTGGGGGCAGGGGAGATTCCTTGCCCCCATTTTGTTCTTTCTTAATATCCACAACTAATCTTAACGACTTATGAAAAAATATTTCCTTTTTTTAGTGCTATGCTTCGTTATGCTATCGGCTTCGGCTCAAGATATGCAGAAGTTTGGCTATTTCAGTTTCGACACGGTGCTCAAATCGATGCCGGAATATACCATTGCACAGCGCAATATGGAAAGCTTGCGCGGTAAATATGCGGCTGAAACCAAGCGAGTGGAGGATGAGTTTAATAAGAAATATGAGGAATTCCTCGAAGGACAACGTGAGTTTGAACCAACTATTTTGCAAAAGCGTCAGGCAGAATTGCAAGAGATGATGGAGAAGAATGTTGCCTTTAAAGCCAATGCCGAACGTCTTTTGAAGCAGGCTGAGGCCGATGCTTATGGACCGGTACGCGAGAAGTTGAGGACAACGGTTCGTCGTATTGGCATGGAGCGCGGTTATATGTTCGTCTTGAACACCGATAACGATGCTGTTCCCTACATCAATAGCATGATGGGAGAAGACATCAATACCTTGTTACTGGATGCAGTGAAGTAATGGAAACCTCACCCCTAACCCCTCTCCCAAGGCGAGGGGAATAAAGATAGAGTTTTATAAATGATGGTCAATAGGCTTTTAGCTTCACTCCATCACTGCTTCACTCCCCCTAAATCTTTACCTCATTTCCCCTCTCCCAAGGCGAGGGGGAATAAAGATAGAGTTTTATAAATGATGGTCAATAGGCTTTTAGCTTCACTCCATCACTGCTTCACTCCCCCTAACTCCTTACCTCATCTCCCCTCTCCTTGGGAGAGGGGGTGGGAGAGAGGTTAATTAATTGCATTTATGAATCTTCCCCAAAATCCCGGCCCTATAGGCGTATTCGATTCCGGTTATGGCGGATTGACCATCTTACATGGTATTCGTCAGTTGCTACCGCAGTACGATTATGTCTATTTAGGTGATAATGCACGTGCGCCATACGGTACACGCTCTTTCGATATAGTGTATAAATTTACACGTCAAGCAGTCTTAAAATTGTTCTCAATGGGCTGCCATCTCGTGATATTGGGCTGTAATACCGCTTCGGCCAAAGCTCTACGCTCCATTCAGCGTCGCGATATTCCGATGTGGGATTCTGGCCGGCGTGTGCTGGGAGTAATTCGTCCTACAGCCGAGATTATTGGTAATATCACACAATCTTGCCATGTAGGTTTGCTAGCGACCGAAGGAACGGTCAAGAGTAGAAGCTATGACATGGAGATAGGTAAGCTTTGGCCTGATATCAAAGTGTCGGGTGTGGCTTGTCCTTTTTGGGTTCCTTTGGTCGAATATAATGAAGCTGATAGTCCCGGAGCCGATTATTTCGTCAAGAAGCGTGTGGATGAGTTGATGCGGAAGGATGCAAATATTGATACCATTATCTTAGGATGCACCCATTATCCCATTCTGATGCCGAAGATAGTGAAGTATGTTCCCTCCGGCGTGAGGGTCTTGCCACAAGGCGAGTACGTAGCCGATAGTCTGCAAACTTATCTAGGTGAGCATCCGGCTATTGAGAAGAAGTGTACCCAAGGTGGCAGTTGTTACTACTACACGACGGAGAATGCCGATAAATTTAAAGAGTCGGCACGTATTTTCCTGCACGAAGACGTACAGGTAACACATATTGATCTCGACGATCGTAAGTTTTTCTAATGGAGCATGGACAGTGGTTATCGTCTTTTTCGACCACTGTCCATGTTTTTTGTTAATGCCATTGTCCCAAAGAAAAATAGGATGGCCGTCACGAAACCGGCTATTGCGTCAATGGCATAATGGGCTTGGATATAGACCGTTGCCATACATAGTAATAGATAGAAAGGCAACATCAATACTAGTAATTTATAATTTCGTGCATACAGCACAAGCAGCATGCAGATGGTCGATATACCTACATGGCTGCTAGGGAAAGCTGCCGTAGGGCGTTCTCCAGCAGCTTTGGCGTCTTCTACCAATTGATAGAATATGCCGTGTGTGTATCCCGGACTAGGCAGGCAATCCGTATGCGTATTGAAATAGTCGTGTACTTGTGGAAAGATTCCTTTTACCACGTATTCCATTCCTATCGCTTTGTAATAGAATGTTGGCCCGGTTACGGGTAGGAATACATAAATTACGTAATAAGCAAAGAACGAAACCAATACAACGGTTGCAGCTCGTTCAAACTCCTGATAGCGGCATACGAAGAAGTAAAGTATGGTCAATACTATCATAGGATAATAGGAAGCATACCCCATATCCATGAGTTCGCTTACGATATGCGAAGGGAATTTGGCAGCAAAGAGCAAGGCTGGTTGACAACCAAACATCATCTGTTCCCAGCGAGCAAATAAGTGGTCGAGGTTGGGAAAGATACGATTGAGTTCGTAAGTGTCGGGATACCACCACGCCAGTAGGCCGAGTTGAGCTCCCACTCTTATAAAGCGTGTCAGCCGGCAAGGCACCAGTCTATAGACAGCCCATAGTGCTATGGTGATGGCTCCAATGCGTACACGTCCCCATATCATCGCATGGGGACTCTCCATCTTTGTGTATGTAAAGAGTATAACGAGCAGTGTTAGTAGCATATAGCCCAGCACTGCCCATTCCAATACCATGAGTCCGCGATGCGGTTTCTTCTCGATGGTAACCAAGTCTTTCAGAAATTTCATTGTTTTCATTTATAGCCAACTGTTTTCTCGATACCATTGAATCGTGAGGTCTACACCTTTCTTCAAGTCGTAAAGTGCGTGGTATCCCAGTTCATCCATTGTTGGCTCTATGTTACAACGCCAGTTGCGTTGTTTCAATATATGATATTTATCGTTGTTGAGTGCCGAAGGTTGTTTGCCGGTTCTACCTACGTATTCGCCTATCCATGTGATGATGCGGAGTAGTGCTATCGGGGCTGTGAGGCGTATCCACCAAGGGCGCCCCAATGCTTCGTGTATGTAGTTGCTGAATGCGCTCGATTGATAGACATTACCATCACTCAAGAAGTATTTTCTCCCGTTCATGCCATGGTCGAAAGCAAGGAATACAGCCTGTACCACATCCTGTACATATACGAATGTAATGTCTTGTCGTGTGAATCCTACAGCAAAGTCTACATGGTTCTTAATACTCTTTGCCATGAGGAAGTAGTCGTGCTCACGTGGCCCATAGACTCCTGTGGGGCGCAGAATGATATAAGGGAAGTCGTTGCCTATGCTGTCGAGGAATTGTTCTGCTTGCAGTTTGCTCTGCCCATAAGCCGTATTCGGGCGGGGCGTATCTTCTTCGCAAATCTCTGCATAGGGCTTTTGTTCGCGTATAGCTCCATACACGCTGAGGCTGCTTAGGTAGACAAAGCGGCGTATCGGCATCTGTAATTCGAGCAAAGCATTGACTAAATTTTTTGTTCCTTCGGTATTGACGCGGAAGAAATCGTTCTTGTTCCGACATTTGGTCACGCCTGCGGCATGTACCACATAGTCGAAAGTATGGTCGCGGAGTTGTTCTTTCAACTCCTGCTTGTCATTCAGATTGAGTTCGATGAAGTGGATACGTGGGTCGGTGAGATACTGTCGAGAACTGCTCTTTCGCACAGCTGCCCACACTTCAAACCCTTTGTTCAAGGCTTCTTCTACGATAAAACTTCCGATGAATCCACTGGCACCGGTAATGAGAACGTTCATTTAAAGATACTAATAACTATTCGATACAAAAATAGTGATATTTTCTGAAATACGAGAATTCTCACAACATTTACTTCTCATTAGCCGGTGTCTTGCCTTTTTGTTTTTCTTACATCGTCTTATTTGTTCCTATAAAAATTGTCGATAAGCAGAATATATCGTATCTTCACGACCGTATTTATAGACAAATTAATTGAAAGTATTTTTATGAGTAATGTATTATTAGTAAGCGGACATCCAGATTTAAATATATCGAATGCCAATGCGACGGTTATCAGTAAGTTGAAAGAGTTGATTCCTACTATGGAAGTAAGTGATCTTGGGGCACTATATCCCAATCGCAAGATTGATGTAGCTGCCGAGCAAGCTAAGTTAGTGAAGGCAGATACCATTATTTGGCAGTTTCCTCTCTATTGGTTTGCTACTCCCGGTATCTTTAAGCAGTGGATGGATGATGTATTGCTCTATGGCTTTGCTTATGGTTCTACAGGTGATAAACTCCATGGTAAGAAGGTCATCGTATCTGTAACTGCGGGTGCGGGCATCGAGAACTATAGCGACAAAGGTCGTACGATAGAAGATTTAATGGCTCCTATCATTCGTAGTATAGATTTCTGCGGTATGGAGTTTGTTGGCTGTGTCACTGAAGCCGGGATGCTTTATATGCCGGGTGTGATGCCCGAAGAGGTGTTGGCGGGCGTAAAGACCAAGGCTGTTGCGCAAGCTGAGCGTGTGGCTGCGCTGGTAAAATAAGCCTATTGAGTTTTGCTTGTTCGCAATGATAAACGCCTGAAAATACTAGTTTGGCAAGAGGAATTTGCTATTTTGTAAATTTATAGGTAGTTATCATTCGTAGAACTCGCGTTTAATTATTACCTTTGCATACAACATAGGCCGATGTTCTGTTGCCTTGTTGTATGCTTTTGTTGGTTCCATAGTTTAATGGATAGAACGGAGGTTTCCTAAACCTTTGATCCGAGTTCGATTCTCGGTGGAATCACAATTCAAGTTAAAAGCCGCGACTCTAGGAAAAATCCTTGAGCCGCGGCTTTTATTATATAAGAGGTATTGTTCTATGCTACCTTCTCTTCAATCTTCTTACCCATTGTCAAGTAAGCAATAGGAGATGCGATGAAGATAGACGACAGTGTACCGAATACTACACCAAGTGCCATAGCAAATGCGAATGGCTGGATACTCTCTCCACCGAGGAATAGGATACACAACAATACGAGCAATGTTGTAGACGAGGTGTTGATGGTACGAGCCAATGTTTGGTTGATACTATCGTTGAATACTGTCTGATAATCCTGCTTTGGATGCAACTTCAAATTCTCACGTATACGGTCGAATACCACCACCTTATCGTTGATAGAGTAACCGATAACGGTCAAGATAGCGCCGATGAAGGTTTGGTCTATTTCAAGAGAGAATGGTACCACGCCCTGTAATAGCGAGAACAAACCGATGACTACCAAGGCATCGAATGCCAAAGCTATAGTTGAACCTACAGAGAATGCCACGTTGCGGAAACGAATTAAGATATATACGAAGATGGCAATCAGGGCGAAGAGCACACTGATGATGGCACCGTATGTAATATCTTTAGCTACAGAAGGACCTACCTTGGTACTGCTGATGATAGAACCTCCTTGGCGGATGTCCGGATTCTTGAAGTCGGAAACGCTCTTCTGACTTACCAGTCCGTCGGCTTTCAATGCGTTGTAAAGCATGGTTTCTGCCTCGTCGTCTACTGTTGGGCTGTTGCTCTCAATCTTGTAGTTGGTCGACATACGGATGGTGCGGTTGTCGGTACCCAGTGCCAAAGCACTTGTTGTACAACCGGGGAAGGTTTTAGCCAATACACCACGCACTTCTTCAGGCTGAACAGGGTTCTCAAATTGTACTACGTAGTTACGTCCACCGGTGAAGTCGATGCTCTTACCAATACCACGAACGAAGAAGCTGGCGATGAATACAATTGTCATAATAACGACGATGCCAAAGCTGGTCTTGTAAACTCCCATGAATGGAAAGTGCACATTCTGCATCAAGTTCTCTGACAATGGAGTATGGAACTTCAACTTTGTCCAACGATCCTTGTTCAACTGATATTCATAAACGAGACGTGTGAGGAACACAGCTGTAAAGAATGAGCAGACGATACCGATAATCAAAGTGGTAGCGAAACCACGGATAGGACCTGTACCGAATACGTAGAGGATGACACCAGTGATGATAGAAGTCAAGTTAGAGTCGAAGATAGCCGAGAAAGCATTGTCGTAACCGGCTTTCAGAGCTTGTCTCATACCGAGTCCGGCACGCAACTCTTCTTTGATACGTTCATAGATAAGCACGTTGGCATCGACGGCCGTACCGAGCGATAGCACCATACCGGCAATACCTGACATGGTAAGTGCGGCTTGGAACGAGGTCAGAATACCGAGTGTAAAGAATAGGTTGACAATCAAAGCGATGTTAGCCATCATACCGGGAATGAGGTTGTACATCACAACCATGTACACCATCAACAGCACGAAAGCGATAGCAAATGATACAACGCCCTGTTCGATAGACTGTGCACCCAGTGTAGGACCTACCACTTCTTCCTGTACGATGCGTGCAGGAGCTGGCATACGACCCGACTTCAAGGTGTTGGCCAAGTCCTTGGTATCCTCAATGGTGAAGTTACCTGAGATAGAAGACTGGCCTCCATCAATCTCTCCGTTTACACGAGGAGCAGAGTAAACCACGCCATCCAATACAATAGCAATAGCTTTACCAACGTTGGCTTTGGTCAATGCAGCCCAACGACGTGCACCTTCTGAGTTCATGCTCATGCTAACCTCAGGTGAACCGGTGAGGTTGTTGAACTGGTCTTTGGCGTCGGTCACTACATCGCCTTCCAGCGGAGCGCGTCCACTAGCCGATGTAACCTTCAATGCGTGCAGCTCATAGATGTTTTTGCCCTTTACCAAGTCGCTAGGCTTAGCACTCCAAAGGAGTTTCAAGTCAGAAGGCAACACCTGTTTTGCAAGTGCACTATAGATAATCTTATTGATGGCAGCGGTATCGCGAACACTGGCAAAAGCCACAAGGCTTAGCGAATTCTGACCCGATGTCTGAAGCATAGCGAGCAATGGATGCTGCTTCTTGGCTGCCTCCATCTGTGCTTCTGTATTTTCTTTTATAGTTTTGTCTGCCTTATTGTTCAGCTTAAACTTAGGCTGCTCTGCTGTTTTGGCAGCAACTTGTGCTGTATCTGCCTTTACTTGTGTGGTGTCGGCACCACCGTTTGCCAAGCGAGTATCCAATTGGCTGAGGTAAGGAATGATTTCCTCGGAATTGTAAGTCTCCCAGAATTCGAGGTTGGCACTTCCCTGCAGCAGCTTACGCATACGCTCCGGTTCGCGGATACCCGGCATTTCTACCATGATACGACCGTCTTGGCCTTCCAGTTTCTGAATGTTAGGCTGTACGACACCGAACTTGTCGATACGTGTACGAACTACGTTGAAAGAGTTGTCGATGGCGCTCTTTACTTCGGCACGTAGTACTTTCTCTACTTCTGAGTCGCTGCTTTGTGGGTTTACTTTGCCCTGTAACTGCTGAGTAGCGAAAATTTCTGCGAGGCGATGCCCCGGTGCGTTCTTCTTATAAGCCTTGATGAAGAGAGAGATGAAGTCACTCTGACTGTGCTCTTCCTCTACGCGAGCCTCTTTGATAGACTTGGTGAAACCTGCGTCTGTCTTGTGGTCGGCGAGCATTTCCACTACATCGGGTACAGAAATCTCCAAGATGACGTTCATACCGCCCTTGAGGTCAAGACCTAGACCGATTTGAGTCTCCAGACATTTCTGATAAGAGTAGATACCCAGATACTTCACCGAGTCCTTGTAGTCTTGCTGCGCAATAGGGTCTTTCAACTTGGCTGCCTCTGTGTCATAGTGGTGTGTAGCCACAGAGAACGACAAGTAGAAAATGCTTGCAAGCGTCAAGAGGACGGCTGTACAAATTACAATTCCTTTGTTTTGCATTTTATTGTGTTATTATTGATTATTGTTTTTCGACAATATTAACTATCCTACACCTACTATATATTAGGTGTATATAGGCTGCAAAGATAAGGTTTTTTTAGCATTTCGGAAAATTTATAGCCGTTAAATGTGCAAAAAAGCGACTATAAAGTGGGTTTCTTACTGCTCATTTGGCTACCTCTCAACTCTTAATTCCTCACTTCTCACTCCTAAATTCATAAGCTTGTTTACTCGTCCATTTGTCTATTAGAAAATTGCAAAGCTCTTTCAGCATTGTTGCCTCAACTCTTCAGCGTTTCTGAATAGGCTAGGCAGCGATGTTGCGGAGGCGGTGCAACAGCCCCACCTCAGTCCTTTACAGCCCCAC